>NZ_JAUBRP010000012.1:0-78439 GCF_036701935.1 Microcoleus sp. M2_D5
GTTCTCGGAATTGCGGTGGAGTTCAGATACAAGCCCACATCTCCGGCGGTACTCCGCTTGATGCTGGGTAGTTGACTAGCCTGAAGTTCGAGCTTGGTTGAGATCCCCGAAGAAACCCAGTTTCTGGCCGCAGAGAGCTGAAGTGACACAATTCGGTTAATAAACGGGGTTTATGGCTCAATATCGCGCCAGGAATGGCAATCTAAAATTTAAAATGATCGAAATAATCGAGAGTGAAAATATCCACCAGCCAACTATCTTGCCTGCAACCCGAACAACTGGCAGTTTGGGCAAAAGAGGCAATTAATCGCAGTAAATCGGGTCAAATCCCTGCGTACATACCTCTCCTAGCGCAAGCCGACAGACAAGGGTTTGCCGTGCAAATTCGGGCAATTGACGCGCAAGTTATGAGCTGGGGTAGCATTGCTCAAACATTCCCGCTGATGAGTGCAGTCAAGCCTTTTGTGCTACTTTATTTGCTGTGCGAATTGGGCGAAAAAACGGTATTTGACTGCGTTGGCTGTGAGCCTTCGCAACTGCCTTTCAATTCTTTAACTCAACTCGAAATAGATCAAGGGAAGCCGAGAAACCCGATGATTAATAGCGGGGCGATCGCCCTAGCGTCTTTGATTCCCGGTCAAAATGCTGTGTCCCGCTGTCAAAACTTGCTCGATTGGCTGAATCAACAGGCAAACAGTCAGTTATTTGTTGACGAGTTAATGCTCGATTCAGTGATGACAACTCCGAATCAAAATAATTGGAATCTCGCCTGGAAAATGGTAGAATCGGGTTATATTAAAAATGCAGAAATTGCTTTAGAAACTTACAATCGCGTCTGCTGTTTGTCGGGAACTGTGGAGGATTTAGCTAAGCTGGGGATGGTTTTGGTAAATAGCGGCGATCGAGCAATGGGGGAAAACTGCCGTACTGTCAAAGCGCTGATGGCAACTTGCGGTTTGTATGAAGCATCGGGCCGCTTTGCGCTGCGGGTGGGATTGCCGGCCAAGTCGGGAGTTAGCGGGGCAATGCTTTCGGTAATTCCGGGTCAAGGTGCGATCGGCTTTTACAGTCCGCCCCTGGATCGAGACGGAAATTCTATCGGTGGGTTATTTTTGTTAGAAAAAATAGCTAAAACTCTTCGGCTGAGCGTATTTGATTAGATGAGATTGCTCTTTTGTTTACCCTTTTCTTTCCCCAAAATATTGGCAATTAGGAAACAAGATAATTCCGTAGGGGCGGGTTTTACCACAATATCTAATCAGTACAAACAAGCTTTATAAACCCGCCCCCACACCGCTAATAATCTACATCAACCAACACGGGCGATCGCCTGAAAAAAATGTATATTTCGATTTACCGTGGGGCGGGGGCGGGTTTTTGAGATTATTTGTTTGAGGCGTATATTGTCGAAAAACCAGCCCCTACAACCAATACTTTAATTTCCCAGTATGAAGTAATTGGGCCTAATTAACAGGACATAATATCACAACTAATGACTAATGACCAATGCCCCATGCCCCATGCCCGATAACTAATGCTTTTCGCCCAAAATAGCATAAATCACAGTCCGTTCTTTTTTGCCGCGCAATTGAATCTCTCCTACTTTTTTGCCTTCGTAGCGATCGCGCACATACGAAAAAGTTCTAGCCGTCACCAACAAATTAAAAGGACTGTCAGAAACAATTTCCTTATTCATCGCCTCCAATCTAGCAGCAACGTTAACAGCATCACCGATCACAGAATAATTCAAACGCCGGGAACCGCCCACGCTGCCAGCAACTAACTGTCCGGTATGCAAACCGATGCCAAACTTAATTAAAGGTTTGCGTTCAATTCTAAGCTGCTGGTTAAGTTGGTGCAGCCGTTCGTGCATCGCAATACAAGCCGCAACTGCATTCAAAGCATCTTGTTGAATTTCTCGATATTCGGTATGGCAAAAAGGCACTCCAAAAACTGCCATAATTGCATCACCGATGTATTTATCTACAACGCCACCGTGATCCATAATACAGTTAGTCATCGCTTCCAAATAATTGTTCAACCAGGTGAGTAAATCTCGCGGTGGCATTTTTTCGGAAATCGAAGTAAAACTACGAATATCCATAAACAGCACCGTTGCTGTAAGTTCTTGAGGTTCGAGTTCTCCCTGTTCAAATATCTCAGCTTTGCGTTGCCAAATAAGCTGAGCAGTCTCTGGATCGACGTGCTTTTCAAATAACCTCATCAACTGCTGCTTTTCGTACTGTTCCCGAAGTTGCAAAGCAGTGCTAGATAAAATGAGAGTGCCGATAGGTGCGGCAATCGGAACCCACCAAAAAAAGAAGCCAAATAACAAAGCGGCAGCCCCAATCCAAATTATAGGCAAACCGAGAGCGATCGCAATTCTCTCTTTAACACCTCGGTTGCCCAGAACCAAAGCGGTAAGCGGGCCAATCCCCAACAATAACAAAATTTCTACGAGTACCGGCAGCCGCTGCAGCAAGCGTTGATTGAGCAAATTGTCAATCAACGCTGCATATAAATAAACCCCAGCCGTAGTCTTGTTGAGAGGTGAAGATATCGGATCGAAACCGGTAGCAACTATGCCCACTAAAACTAACTTATTGGTCAGAGCATCTGCAGGAATTATACCTTCTACGACATCAACAAAAGAATAGGTAGGTAGATTTTCTGTTTGCCCCGGCCAGTTAACCCAGACTTTTTTTTCCTGCTTATTTTTGGACTGTGGGAGCAATACAGGCTCTTGGGGATTAGCAGCATTGTACCTGTGAGTCATTGCTAAACCGAAATTAGGAATCCCGTTGAGAAAGATTTTTGACTCGCGGCTAATACCGTCGCTATCGGGTTCCTGGCCGATGTGGCCGACACCTGCGGCGGCGGCTTTTAAAGATGCTACGGGTTCTTCTTTGGTGGTTCTAGCGAGTACAACTTTGCCGTTGGTGGCGATTGCAGCGGCTAAAATATCATCTTTCGGACTTGGATCGAGGAAAAGAATGTCAAAACCAAGGGCTGTGGGGGGAGATTTTTTCAGTGCTTCTAGCAGTTGGGCGTAGCGGTTGCGAGGCCAAGGAAATTGACCGTATTCTTGCAAGGAATGCCGTTCGATCGCAATTACCGCAATTCTCGAATCCCATCCAGGATTGGGCAAAATTCCCGATTCTCGAATTTGAAATAGCGTTTTGTATCCCAAATATTCAAGGGGTTTCCACATTCCAAAGTGTAGCATGGCTACAGACAGTATACCTACTAATCCCCCTGTGATCCAGGGAGGATTTGCGGTTAGATGTTGCTGCAGGCCGAGCAGTTTATTTTCTTTGAGACGATCGATCCATTCTTTGAACTTCATGCAATTAGTTTGACGCAATCATTGACATTCGATTCCGAATTTCGAGAGGAGTGGGAGTCAATCGATTTTAGATTTTAGATTTTAGATTTTAGAGGCGACCCCACGGATAAATACGTTCGGCAAGTTTCATCGGATACAGGTTTTTTATTTCTGGAGGGATGAATGACGTGGCGGGTATCCTGGATGCGGGAATTGTCATGAAGTTTTACAATACCGTAAGGGCGAAGGGTGGGGGCAAAATACAGCGGATTCCAGGTTTATAAAGTACACCCCAGAAACCGGGTTTCTTCTGGATTTCTCGCCAGAAATCGGTTTTATTCAAGAAACCCGGTTTCTCTGTACTTCACTTACCTGGAAAGTGCTGTATCTTTATTTTGACTACCGAGATTCATCGCAAAATGCTTCGCACCTACACAAAATAATCAACCCTGATACGACTTAGGATCTAACTCACATCTTGCACCATTGTCAAGAACAGGCTTTTTTGTGGGGTCGGGCGGGTTTATAGAACCTATTTGCAAGCTTTAAGGCTGTTGGCGAACCCGCCCCTAGGGCTTATTGAGAATGGTGCAACATCTCAGATATAACTCAAGTCCTCAGAGACGGCCGGCGTACATTACTCGCGACGATAGGTTGTTTAGCGAACTGCGAAACTGTAATGCATTTCTGTGACTGACGGGCCTCGCACTACGATTTCGAGGCGGCGGCTTGGAGGTAAAATTCCTTGGATCTTGAAGTTCCCATTTCGATCGCTCTTAATCTCTTCGTTGTTGACATAAAGTGTGTCGATCGGGTTAATTTGACCGCTGAGGCTATAGATATTGCCGCTGAGTCTCCCTAAACTGCGGACTTGGAGTTTAGCTAGGCGAGGGCTGGCTGAGGGCGCCACGGGCGAGGTTTGAGGGAAAATTGTCGTGGCGTTGCCGCTGTTGAGAACTACTTCCGAGTCGGTGTTGCCGGATACTACGACTGCACCTTCAATAGTTTCGACTGCGGTTTTGCCCCCACCGACGCTGACGCCAAAGGATGTGCCGCGAACTCCGGCAACGCCTTCTGGGGTTTCAACCCTGATTGGGGCGGTTCTGGCAGAACGGGTTTGTTGGGCAATTTGACTGGATTTGCCGAGTCCGCTGAAGGTATTGAGGGCTGCTATTTGGTTCGGCGGGATCATTTTTGAGGTGGTGGCTGCTGGAGTTGTCGCAGCCGTTTTGCCGATCGACAATCTGACTCGCCCCCTGCTGACAAAAATGGCTGTGTCTGTTTGGCCGCCTGCACTGCTTGACAAATTGGATATTCTGACTGCTGTTTTTTCGGCAACTTCCACGACGCCGGTGTTGTTGTCGATGCCTAAACGGGCTGTGGAATTGGGGCCGGTGATGATTTCGTCTCCGGGGGCCAGGAGCCGATCGCCCACAACTGCCGGCCGCCCTTTAAAGCTGACTGTACCGCGAATTTCTTCTATTTCGAGCGATCGGGCGGCCGCTGTTCCCTGGGCGTTTATCGTGTGTGCTGGGGATGGATTCGCCGCCACTGTTGCCGAATTTGTTGGAGATTTGGAGGCGATTGCCAATGCTGGCGGTCGATCGACCGAGACAATTTTAGTAGCGTTCGACGGCTGTTTGGGGGATGGAGAGAGCGGACTGGCGATCGTCCCGCGAAAGGGCGACAGACTCGCGAGCACAGCCAAGGACAAACTTAGGAGCGGAATTTTGGTCGATCGCCCACAAGTAAAAATTTTATTCATAATTTCAATTTTGTCATATTGAAGTTCCTCAACTTCATTTCCTCTATCAGACGGCATACATCCGGAAATCGTTCCATTTTTTATGCCGTAACACAGCAGTAAAAATAAACTTTATCAGCCTGAAAGTTTAGCATTTAAAAAAAATTTATGCTCATATTTTAGTAAACTGTTACAACCTGGCACTTTACTAAAATATGAGCTTCGGGAAAATTAGCCAACCCTACTCAAAGTGCTTTGCAGCATCTACTTGAGCCGTTTTCAAGATGAGAGAGGGCAGATTTGTATATAGCAAATATAAAATTAATTACTGCTTGTGGATGCCTTTTGGCTTCTGCCGGAAGGATGACTAATTGTGTAGAAATTCTGTAGTTTTGACAATTAATAAAAAGATGGTTTTTGCGAAGCGATAAAAAATAATTATCTAAGTGGTGAACAGCCTCTGACAGTGGAGCTTGCTGCTGTGGAACATTATGAAGCAAACCCAAGCGACTCAGGGTAGGCGCTCGACAAACTCCGACTAGAATACCGTCTTTTAGGGAAAGTTGGTGGAAATTTCGATGGAAAATCATAGGGAGCGATCGACGGATGGTGTTGCTGTTGAGAAGTAGACGCCAAACTGTAAAATAAACGGTTGTATATAGGTTATATAGAGCAGGAGAACAATTTCAGTGGCAATAGAAGTAGGTCAGAGAGTGAAGGTGCGCCGTCTCAGAGATCGGATACCTCCAAATATGGTGGGCAAGATAAAGGAGAATCCAGTAGGCACTGTTGACGGATTCAGAATGGTTGACGGTAGCGGAGTAGGCGTGGTTGTCAAGTTTGACGGTTTTGCGACTTGGTTCTTTGAAGATGAGCTAGAACCCGTTTAACAGATGTAGAAGGAAGAGGGGCACGACACGGATTCGGACACGGATACACGGATTGAATTTAACTGTGTTTCCTTTCGTCTCCCACTCTCCCCCTCTCCCACTCTCCCACTCTCCTCTTCCTCCACTCTTCCCCTCGCCCACTCTGGCTGAAGGTTGCGCTTAAATGTTAAAGAGTAAGCTTTGGCAGTGAGAACAGAAAATGGCTTTGATTTTGACATTTTTGGGCAAAGGCGGCACTGGCCGCAGTACGATCGCGATCGCAACAGCTAAAAAATACGCGGCTCAAGGCAAGCGAGTTCTGCTGCTCGGCCAAGATCCGGGCCCTGCATTGGGCATTCTGCTAGGGGTTCCCCTGACTCTCAACCCCCAGGAAATCGCCCCCAACCTCAAAGCAGTTCAGGTGCAAAGCGCGCCGCTGCTAGAACGCAGGTGGGACGAAGTTAAGCAATTAGAAGCTCAATATGTCCGCACTCCGTTTTTCAAGCAGATTTACGGCCAAGAATTAGGAGTGTTGCCGGGAATGGACAGCGCGCTGGCGTTGAACGAACTTCGGGAATACGAGGACAGCAAACAATACGATGTAATTGTTTATGACGGCAATGGCGGCATGGATACGCTGCGGATGCTGGGAATGCCGGAAATTCTGAGTTGGTATATCCGCAGGTTCCGCCAAGCTTTGGTAGATTCTGATTTGGGTAAAGCTTTGTCGCCTTTTATTCAACCGGTTGTCAGTACCGTGTTGACTGTCGATTTGTCGGGAGACAATGCTTTTCAATCTACTAAGCAAGTCGATAATCTTTTGGATAAGGGTAAGGAAGCGCTGGCAGATCCGAACCGCACGGCGGCTTTTTTGGTGACGACTGGAGATGCAAGTGCGATCGCAACTGCCCGCTATCTTTGGGGAAGTTCTCAACAAGTTGGCTTGACTGTGGGCGGTGTCATTGTCAATCAAGCATCGGTTACAGAAGCTATTACTGCCGATTTCGATCCTTTGACTGCTGTTTCGGTTCCGGCACACAGTGACAATAATTGGCAGCCGCTAATTGATGCTTTGCCAGATTTTTCTGAGGCGGCAAAAGCTCCCAAACCGATTAACATAAACATTGCACAGCGTCAAGTTAGTTTGTTTTTGCCTGGGTTTGACAAGAAAGAAATTAAATTGATTCAATCTGGGCCGGAAGTGACGATCGAAGCGGGCGATCAGCGGCGCAATATTTTGCTGCCTCCGGCGCTGACTGGAAAGTCTGTTACTGGTGCTAAGTTCCTGAATGGTTACTTGATTATTTCTTTTTAGGGTGAGGAAGAAGGCACTCTAAGAGATTTTGACACGGATACACGGATGAATTATCGAGTTCTCTAATATCATGTCTCGTTGATTCGCGATCGTGTAATTTGTGCGATCGTAAGGGCGGGTTCCACCAACCATAATCGCCCCAAACAAACAATCTCGAAAACCCGCCCTCTCCCCACGATAAATCGAAATGTACATTCAGATTGACCGTGGGGCGGGGGCGGGTTTATTTATCCTTTCAATTCTTCCCGATATGGTTGGTGAAACCCGCCCCTACAGCTTAACTTTTACCGTTTCCATTGCCGCCAGTCGTTTGCAAAACCCGCTTAGCTAAAGGTTCCGGCACTTCTTGCAGTCGATCGAACTCCCAATTAAAAAATCCGACTCCCATTGTCTGCGATCGCAATTCTACGATCAAATTCTGCATTTCTGCGATCGGCAAATAAGCAGAAACTGCATCCCATCCCTTCCAGTCTTGTTTACCTTCGTAGCCGAGAATTTGACCTCGGTGTCCGCTGACCAACTGCAACACCTTTGATGTACACTCGTTCGGAGCGCAAATTTCAACTTTGGCGATCGGCTCCAGCAATGCCGGTTCGCACTTGGCCATTCCCTCCTGCATCGCCAAACGCGCCGCTTGCTTGAAAGCTTGTTCGGAACTGTCCACAGAATGGTAGGAACCGTTCGTCAGCGTCACCGCTACGTCTACCACGGGGAAACCCAGGGGGCCGCGATCCAAATACTCGCGCACTCCCACTTCCACGCCGGGAATATACTGTTTTGGGACGACGCCGCCGACTATTTTGTCGCTAAAGGTGAAACCTTCTCCGCGAGGCTGCGGTTGAATGTCGAGGTACACGTCCCCAAACTGTCCGTGCCCGCCGCTTTGGTGTTTGTAGCGCCCGTGGATGGAAGATGCTGGTTTGCGGATGGTTTCTTTGTACGGCACTTGCGGTAAGTGAGTTACCATCGGCAAGTTATACTTGCGGCGCAACCTGTCTAAAGCTACTTTCAGGTGGATTTCGCCTTGACCCCAAAGTATAATTTCGTGAGTGTCGCCGTGCTGTTCCCAGACTAAAGATGGGTCTTCTTCTAGCAATTTAGCTAAAGCGGAACTCAGCTTAACTTCATCGTTGCGCTTTTCTGGGACGATCGCCAGTGCGTAGACAGGCGGGATGATTTCGGCTTTTGGCAATTCTTCCTCCGATCCCAACACATCGCCTGTTTTCAAGCCTTCTAGCCTTCCCAAAGCCACAATTTCCCCGGCGCTGACAGATTGCAAACTTTGCGTTTGCTGGCCGGTCAAGCGGTACAAACCGTTAACTCGAACGCCGTTCAAAATTGCTCCGTCTGCCAGCGTCCCCCGCCAGATTCTCACTAACGATAGTTTGCCTCCCTGCGGCGTGTAATAGGTTTTGAGGATTTGAGCTAGAACTTTGTTTTCACTTTGTATAATGCCGCGGCGATCGGCTGTAGTTTCCGGTGTCGGCGCTTCCCTCAGCAAAGCTTGCAGCAGAGGCCGCACGCCGAAATCTTGTTCGGCGATGCCGATGAATACTGGCACAATTAAATCTGCGCCTAATTCCATCTTTAAATCGCGGGTAATTTCTTCGGCGTCGGGATTGATTTCTTCGAGCAATTCTTCGAGTAAATGGTCGTCAAAATTCGCCAATTCTTCGAGCATTTGCTGCCGCGCTGCGCTTTCTTGTGGTTTGAGGTGTTCTGGAAGCGGGACGGGATCTGCGGCGGCGCCCGGATGGTAGTGGTAAGCTTGTTCGGTTACTAAGTCGATAAAACCGATGATTTGTTCGTTTTTGCCGATCGGATATTGGTGAGGTACAATCGGTCTGCTGGAAACGGATTTGAGGGCGTCGAGCACGTCGGTGAAGTTGCTGCCGCAAGTGGTTTCGTCCGTGCAAGCTCGATCGATCTTGTTGATGAAAACTAAGTGGGGAATTTCCCAATCATCCAGGAATTTAAACAGGGGTGCGAGGGTTAAAGTGCGATCGGCTTGGGGTTCGCAAACAATTATTGCCGCATCTACACCGATGAGTGCATTGTAAGTTTCTTGGGCAAATTCTACCGAACCCGGACAGTCGAGAAATGTGAAGCGGACGCCTTCATATTCAGCGGTGGCGGCGTTTACTTCTGTGCTCATTTTGCGATCGCGTGCTTCCGGCGAACTATCACCTATTGTGTTGCCATCTTTGACATTTCCTTTGCGGGTAATTGTCCCTGTCACCGACAGCAAACTTTCGAGCAGTGCGGTTTTACCGCTTAAATAAGGGCCAACAATTGCAACGTTTCGCGCGGCCCAAATGACTTTTTCGTTCATAATAGCCTCCTACACAAAGTGAAGGGGAAGGGGAAGGAGAAGATGATTATTCAGGAAAAAAACTTGTGCTTGCTGGTTTCTCCCATCTCTTCCCTTTTTAACAGTCCAACTTTTCTTTGCTGTTTTTCTTAGTTTAATCTTAAATTGCGACACCAATTCATTAATTACTGTGAACTATTAAGTATTTTTGTAAATCACTTTGAGTCGCGGGTAGCCAGAAACCGGGTTTTTTCCACAATATCTCGATATCACCAACAGACTCGGAAAAAAACCCGGTTTCTTCGAGTCTTAATGCGTCCTAAACAGTACCCAATTTGTAGGGGCGGGTTCACCAACCATCTACAGTAAAAATGAATAATCTCATAAACCCGCCCACCCCCACAAACAATAAAAATGTACCAGGAATTTATCGATAAAATGTTCATGTAAACAATGGCGCGGACAGGGCGGGTTTATGAAATTGTTTGTGGGTTTCATAGATGGTTGGTGAACCCGCCCCTACAAATTCGCCTGGGAAAAAGCAGGCACAGCCTGTGGATCTGCGTTACCAGGCTCTGCCTGGTAACGAGTAATCTAATTAATTTCTCAGCAGTCGCAAACCGCTTAATGTGACTATTACTGTAGACCCTTCGTGACCGATGACGCCGAAAGGCATGGTGATATTTCCGAAAAAGTTAGCCGCCAATAACAGCACAATGCAACTGAGTGCAAAAACAATGTTTTGTTTGACAACTTTTTGAGCGCGCCGACCCAAACTAATTGCTTTAGCTAGTTGCTCTAATTTATCTGCCATTAATACGATATCAGCAGTTTCTAAAGCAACATCGCTGCCGGAAATTCCCATCGCAATGCCCACGGAAGCTTGAGCGAGGGCGGGGGCGTCGTTGATGCCGTCTCCCACCATTGCTACAGTTTGATACTGGGTTTGCAGTTGTTTAATTGCCTGCACTTTGTCTTCTGGCAAAAGTTCGGCGTACACTTCTTTGATGCCTAATTGACGGGCGATGTGTTGAGCTGTTTGCTCGTTGTCGCCGGTTAGCATAATTATATGTTCTACGCCTAATTTTTGCAAGCGTTTTACTGTTGCTGCTGCTTCGGGGCGGAGGGTATCTGCTACTGCAATGATTCCTAAAAGTTGCTCGCCTTTGGCCACCCAAACAACCGTTTTACCCTCTGCTTGCAACTGCTGGCTGATTTGAGCTAATTCAGAAGTTGCTTCGACAAATTTGGCTTTACCAATGGCAATGATTTGATTGTTGACTTTGCCGATAATTCCTTGACCGATTTTTGCTTGTACGTCGGTAGCGGTTGACAATTGTAACTGTTGCTGCTGGGCGGCGCTGACAATTGAAGAGGCGATCGCGTGTTCGGAATGAGCTTCTAGGGCGGCAGCCAATTGCAGAACTTCTGTTTCAGTATATCCGGCTGCTGGTACAATTTGGATAACTTCAGGTTTTCCCGTGGTGAGAGTTCCGGTTTTGTCAAAGGCGATCGCCCTGACTTTACCAATCATCTCTAATTGCGCCCCACTTTTAAACAAAATTCCCTGTCTCGCCCCGTTAGCAATTCCCGAAAGCAGCGCCGGCATAATCGAAGCCATCAGCGCGCAGGGGGATGCGACTACTAGGAAAATCAGCGCCCGATAGATTGTCTCTTCCCAATTCCAGCCCAAAACAAAGGGCGGCAAAGTTGCCAGCAGCAAGCCTAAACCGACAATTAATTTGGCATAACCGCGCTCGAATTTTTCCACAAACATTTGAGAAGGCGGCGCGGCTGTTTGCGCTTCTTGAACCAGCCGAATCACTCGCTGAATCAAGCTGCTTTCTGGAGTTTTATGAACTTCGAGTTTCAGGGCGCCGACACCGTTAATTGTACCTGCATAGACTTCATCGCCCCTGGTTTTTTCCACGGGCATCGATTCGCCGGTAATCGAGGCTTGGTCGATCGCACTGTAGCCTTCAATAATTATCGCATCTGTGGGGATGATTTCTCCGGGCTTGACTAAAATGCGATCGCCAATTGCCAATTTGTCGATCGCAACTTCGCGTTCCCCGCCGTACATTACCACCCTAGCAGTATCCGCAGTCAAACTCATCAAACTGCGGATGCTGCGTTCAGTCCGCTGCATAGCATAACCTTCAAGGGCGCCGCTAATTGCAAAGATTAAAATCAACACCGCACCGTCAACAATTAAATGATATTCTTGCCGCCACAGCCCCAAACCGGCCGCGCCCAAAGCAGCGACAATCATTAACAAATCTACATCTAATTCGCGTTCTTGAAAAAGCGTAGTTAAGCCTTCGCGGGTACTGGAATAGCCGCCGATAACATAAGCTGCGGGCAAGATTAACACGGCTACACCCAGCCAGCCGAATTGCAGCGCTAGCGAACCCAAGATTACTAGAATTCCGCACAGGGCCGCAGTCACAGCATCTGGATGTTCTTCGGCGAGGCGCCAGAGGCGAGAAATCGGGAGGGAATTGGGAGTCATGGGGGAAATTTGATTTGGTAGAATGACTCCTGTAGCCTAAACCTTGACATCAATGTCAATGTCAAGAGTAAAACCAAACAAAATTACAAAACTCAATAACCATCCATACCCATCTGCGTCCATCCGCGTTTATCCGCCCATATCTGCGGTTAAAAAATCCCATGCAACAATACCTGACAATCAAACAACTTACAGAAGCGGTAAAAGGCACAATTACCCCTCGGATGGTGCGGCATTATCACGCTTTGGGGCTGCTATCTCCGGCGGTACGATCGACCTCTAACTACAGATTGTATACCCGCAGCGACGTGCAAAGGCTGCAAAGAATAGTGGCACTCAAGCAGCAAGGCTTTCAACTGTCTCACATCCGCAAACTCTTAGAAACAGACGCGGATGCTTCGCCAGACGCGCTGATGGCGACTCTGCAACGGCAATATCTGTCGGTTATTCAGCAAATTGTTCGCCTCAGAGAAACGGCATCAGCCTTGGAAGGATTGCTGGGGCGGGATATTTCCTGTCAAGCGGTGCAAGCGGACGCCTTGGCGCAATTAAGGCTGTTGCAGGCGGAAACTGAGGGGGGGTTGGATGAGTTGGAACAATTTTGGGAGGGTTGGGATGCGGGGGCGCACACTCACCCGGAGGATTTTGGGGAGTCGTTGCAGCTTTTGTTGCCGGATTTGGCCGATCGCTCGGAAATTGAGGTAGACTTGCTTTCTAAACTGGTGTTAGCTTGCGGAGATTGTTCGCTGCTGCCGTTTGTGAAGTTGAGCGAAACGGCGATTCAATCGGCGCGGGATGCTTTGAAAAATCAGTGTCAAATTGTGGCTGATGTGCCGCCTGTTTTTGCGGCTTTGGATCGGACTAGATTGGCGCATTTGGGTACAAGTATTGCTACTTTAATTGATGACCCGCACATTAATGCTGCGGCGGAAGCGGAACAGGAATTCTGGCAGCAGCGCGAGTGGTTTGATAAGTTGTTGAAACTGGAAAAAGGATGTATATTGGTGATAGGATATGCGCCGTCTGTGCTGATGGCGGTTTGCGAGGCGATCGAGTGCGAGCAACTGCAACCGGCTTTGGTAGTTGGTATGCCGATCGGTTTTAGTCATTCTCCGGTGGCGAAACGGCGGTTAGTGCGATCGGGCGTTGCTTATATTACGACTGTGGGAACTTTTGGCGGCGGGTTGTTGGCGGCGGTTGCTTTGAATGCTTTGGTTGAGTCTTTGATTGAAAAGCCGAATTGTCACTGTCATTTGAAGTGAAGAGGGGATTTAGGTTGGTTGTGGTTTAATTTGTTTTTTGCTCTTTGAGAGGTTTCAATCCCTGATAGGGAGTTAGGTTAATTGCGGCTATTCATTTTTTAGTTAATTTCTAAGTGGGGGTTTTGTCAGTTTCAATCCCTGATAGGGAGTTAGGTTAATTGCGGCCAAATGAATTTTGAGCGAATGCCCCATCCAGCGAGCGTTTCAATCCCTGATAGGGAGTTAGGTTAATTGCGGCGCAGAAAACCAACTTCGATTCCATACCGGGCAGAAATCGTTTCAATCCCTGATAGGGAGTTAGGTTAATTGCGGCCCCAGACTTGAAGCACGAGGTGTACAAATAATGGTTTCAATCCCTGATAGGGAGTTAGGTTAATTGCGGCGCTGTTGCGCTTGTCGTGCGGCAGAAGCTTGGGTGTTTCAATCCCTGATAGGGAGTTAGGTTAATTGCGGCGGGCGATCGCTTCCCTCTCCTCTATAGCCAATGACTAACGTTTCAATCCCTGATAGGGAGTTAGGTTAATTGCGGCTCAAGCCGCGAGCTTTTGCCCGCTTAATTAACACTCCGTTTCAATCCCTGATAGGGAGTTAGGTTAATTGCGGCACTTCGCAGCTAAAATACCGCAATATTTCTTGCGGTAGTTTCAATCCCTGATAGGGAGTTAGGTTAATTGCGGCGTCGATTAGCTTAAGACAGTGTGATGCACCTATTGTTTCAATCCCTGATAGGGAGTTAGGTTAATTGCGGCATAGAGGCACTGGGATCTTTCCTCATAGCGCTTGCCGTCGCGTGTTTCAATCCCTGATAGGGAGTTAGGTTAATTGCGGCTAATGTAAGTCAACAAGCTACTTATTATGCGGTTTATGGTTTCAATCCCTGATAGGGAGTTAGGTTAATTGCGGCTCGTTTGTGCGTGTCAAGTGAATTTATGCGTGTAATTCGTTTCAATCCCTGATAGGGAGTTAGGTTAATTGCGGCGCTATCTGCAATCTCACCCCAGCCCCAGTTAGGATGTAGGTTTCGTTTCAATCCCTGATAGGGAGTTAGGTTAATTGCGGCTCCCAAATTTTCTGGCCGTTGGGGTCGAGATGAGTTTCAATCCCTGATAGGGAGTTAGGTTAATTGCGGCCTTCTTCGTACTGTTTTTGCGCTTCAGAAAAGCGCAAAGTTTCAATCCCTGATAGGGAGTTAGGTTAATTGCGGCCAAGATTCTTGGGATGCAATTTTTCACTGCCATGTTAGGTAACGTTTCAATCCCTGATAGGGAGTTAGGTTAATTGCGGCTTACTGAAGCTCCGTATCAGTTAGTTTGTCAGTACAGAGTTTCAATCCCTGATAGGGAGTTAGGTTAATTGCGGCTTGAGTTCTAAGTCCTTGAGATTGTTAGTCGCAGTTTCAATCCCTGATAGGGAGTTAGGTTAATTGCGGCGTAAATAGCAATTGCTGGTTGGATGTCTTTAAGTGTTTCAATCCCTGATAGGGAGTTAGGTTAATTGCGGCCTAGGTGGCGGTGGACTATTTCAGTCAATCTCCGTTTCGTTTCAATCCCTGATAGGGAGTTAGGTTAATTGCGGCGCAATCCGATTTGAGTGGATTTGCCCAGCACTAAGTTTCAATCCCTGATAGGGAGTTAGGTTAATTGCGGCGTCAGATGAAAGCCTATGCCAATAGCAAGAAAGCTGCGTTTCAATCCCTGATAGGGAGTTAGGTTAATTGCGGCTATATTTTGCCCCATTTGCGAGGGAGTGTGCCCAACAGTTTCAATCCCTGATAGGGAGTTAGGTTAATTGCGGCCATTAGGGGTAAATGTACCTGTAGCCACATCATGTTTCAATCCCTGATAGGGAGTTAGGTTAATTGCGGCTCGAAAGTGCTTCTTCTACAAATTGTTCTGGAAAGTTTCAATCCCTGATAGGGAGTTAGGTTAATTGCGGCATGATTATTACAACCATTCAAAATATCCCTGTCGTTGTTTCAATCCCTGATAGGGAGTTAGGTTAATTGCGGCAGAATTAGGGCGGCGCGTTCCTCAACAATACATTCGTTTCAATCCCTGATAGGGAGTTAGGTTAATTGCGGCGTGGTGCAATTCGATAATCATGCGCTCACCTTTGAAAGGTTTCAATCCCTGATAGGGAGTTAGGTTAATTGCGGCATAGGGCGGCAATGGTTGAAGCCATACGATCGCAGGTCAATGTTTCAATCCCTGATAGGGAGTTAGGTTAATTGCGGCTTTCTTTGGCAAGTCCCCACATCAAAGGGAGAGTTTCAATCCCTGATAGGGAGTTAGGTTAATTGCGGCCAGTGCGAGTGTGAGCAACAATAATTGAGAAGCACTCGTTTCAATCCCTGATAGGGAGTTAGGTTAATTGCGGCTGAAGACTGCGAAGACTTTTACGAAGAATGGGCAGGTTTCAATCCCTGATAGGGAGTTAGGTTAATTGCGGCTTTGGAATTTTTGACAAAACGGGGTAGCCATGAGCCGTTTCAATCCCTGATAGGGAGTTAGGTTAATTGCGGCACACCAACACCCGCACTGGCCGCGCTCCCACAAGTTTCAATCCCTGATAGGGAGTTAGGTTAATTGCGGCCCGCCCAGCCGTAAAGTTCTCTCTATTCGGTATATAGTTTCAATCCCTGATAGGGAGTTAGGTTAATTGCGGCATCAAAAATTCGTTACTTGACAAACAGTTGGGACAGGTAGGTTTCAATCCCTGATAGGGAGTTAGGTTAATTGCGGCTCTAATAATATCGGGCCCGATGTGATGCAGTTGACAAAAAATCAAGTTTCAATCCCTGATAGGGAGTTAGGTTAATTGCGGCCAAACCACCGAGAGACAGCAGCCTCGGATTCCAAAAAGTTTCAATCCCTGATAGGGAGTTAGGTTAATTGCGGCTAAAGTTTGTAAAATCTACATACGTGTTGGATATCAATGTTTCAATCCCTGATAGGGAGTTAGGTTAATTGCGGCTTTGGCGATCGCGATTTTGTGTGGCGGTTGTACGAGTTTCAATCCCTGATAGGGAGTTAGGTTAATTGCGGCCAGACCAAGATTGATGTTCCCGGGCGATGTAAACGCGTTTCAATCCCTGATAGGGAGTTAGGTTAATTGCGGCAATGGTTTTTTCGGTTCCCAAGTTTTCAGCAATTACTGTTTCAATCCCTGATAGGGAGTTAGGTTAATTGCGGCCTAGATGCAATGGGCGATCGTTTTGCGGCTCTGCTCAAGTTTCAATCCCTGATAGGGAGTTAGGTTAATTGCGGCCTAATTCTCTCAAGGATTACGTTAGCCAGCTTACGGTTTCAATCCCTGATAGGGAGTTAGGTTAATTGCGGCACGGACGCTAGAGACAACTACTGCGGAACAGATGAAGTTTCAATCCCTGATAGGGAGTTAGGTTAATTGCGGCACGAGGAGGAATAATGTTACCAAAACTAAATCTTGTTTCAATCCCTGATAGGGAGTTAGGTTAATTGCGGCTCGAGATGCGTCCGCCAGCGGGGGCGGTAGCAGTGTTTCAATCCCTGATAGGGAGTTAGGTTAATTGCGGCTGCCATCGCCAATATTGTCGATTCGTCTGTAGGTTAGTTCCCCCGTCGGCGGTTTCAATCCCTGATAGGGAGTTAGGTTAATTGCGGCGTGCAGGAAGCTAATCGTTTACAAGGAAAGATTTAAAGTTTCAATCCCTGATAGGGAGTTAGGTTAATTGCGGCGTATTGAGTTAATATCCCGTTCCCAGGCCACGACATTAAGTTTCAATCCCTGATAGGGAGTTAGGTTAATTGCGGCCCAGCAAAGTCAAGTCGATCGAGGCTGCCTACCGCGTGTTTCAATCCCTGATAGGGAGTTAGGTTAATTGCGGCCCGTTTTTGTCGGTTTGAGTTTCGATCGCCTGCGTTTCAATCCCTGATAGGGAGTTAGGTTAATTGCGGCGCAAGAGTTTCAAAGTTAAAAATCATCTGGCCCGTTTCAATCCCTGATAGGGAGTTAGGTTAATTGCGGCCAAACGGTTAAACGCTGTATTCAAAGGTCAAGCTTTGTTTCAATCCCTGATAGGGAGTTAGGTTAATTGCGGCCAGACAAACTTTACCTCTTAGCGGGTTTATCGCATGTTTCAATCCCTGATAGGGAGTTAGGTTAATTGCGGCTCAAACAATCAGAAGTAAAATTAAGAAAAGTTGTGTTTCAATCCCTGATAGGGAGTTAGGTTAATTGCGGCTTCGCCACCGTATATGAAGGGAACATTTGCGACAGCCGCAAGTTTCAATCCCTGATAGGGAGTTAGGTTAATTGCGGCTGAAAAAGAGTTCAATGGGCGCATTGTTTGAGCCTGAGGTTTCAATCCCTGATAGGGAGTTAGGTTAATTGCGGCCTTAGTTTGTGTTAATATGAATCCATAAACCAGTCTCCAGTTTCAATCCCTGATAGGGAGTTAGGTTAATTGCGGCCAAACACGACTCAAGCAGCAAGCACCGCTTTTGTGTTTCAATCCCTGATAGGGAGTTAGGTTAATTGCGGCCTGATGTTATATGAAACACCCTCAGTCGCGAAAGATTTGTTTCAATCCCTGATAGGGAGTTAGGTTAATTGCGGCCCGGTTAACGAGCGCACCCATAATTGAGTTTTCGCGCGTTTCAATCCCTGATAGGGAGTTAGGTTAATTGCGGCTCACTAAAAATAAACTTAATCCCAAGCCCCATGATTACAAACGGTTTCAATCCCTGATAGGGAGTTAGGTTAATTGCGGCTTTACCAAGCCCTTCTCCTGCTCCTTCTGGAAATTGGAAGGTTTCAATCCCTGATAGGGAGTTAGGTTAATTGCGGCTTGTATTGCTGTCTAGTGTTCTGAGAAAATATTGAGTTTCAATCCCTGATAGGGAGTTAGGTTAATTGCGGCACTGGGATTTTCCCACCCACGATCGCCCCTAAGCAAAGTTTCAATCCCTGATAGGGAGTTAGGTTAATTGCGGCCATTGCGCGACTTAGAGATAGACGAAACATTTATCAAAGTTTCAATCCCTGATAGGGAGTTAGGTTAATTGCGGCCGATGGAAATGGTAATTTCTGGAAAAGATCCCAAGTTTCAATCCCTGATAGGGAGTTAGGTTAATTGCGGCTCAAAGAAGTTGCCACAATACTAGGCATCCTCAACGGAAGTTTCAATCCCTGATAGGGAGTTAGGTTAATTGCGGCAGCCCGTTCCAGAAGCCTTGCTGTATTTGGTTTTCAAGGTTCAGTTCCGTGAATCTAAAACAAAAGTACCATTTGGGCCTTCGACTTGTCAATACCCAATTTTTCATATTCACCCCAAAGCCTTATCATGTAATACTTTCAGCCTTTCCGTGAATCTTTTTTTCAGACAGAGAGCCTCAAACCCTTGCAGCACAGACATTGTAGCCCCACAAATTAACACCTCAAATTTAACACCTACCCATTCACGGATTTTCCACCCAAAAACAGACATCAACCGAATCACCACTTACCCAAAGCCCCCCAAACAGTACCCGAAACCACCCCCCAAATCGCCCCCAAACCAGCCCCCACGATCGCCCCCGCCACAGGCCCCAACTCCACCGGCACCCCAGCGCTAACAGCCGGAAACATCGCAGACACCCCCGCACCCAACACAGCACCCGCAAAAGTCCCCAAAAAACTGCCCCAAATCGCCCCCAAACTCCCACCCCTCACCCCCGAAGGCTGAAACGAAATCGGCAGCTTCGGCGCAAACCCGCAAAAACCCAACAAACCCCCAGAAACCACACCCCCAACAGAACCCACACCAGCCGCCACGATCGCCACACCCAGCAACAAACCCGCAAACTCATTCAGCGGCCGCATCTGGACACCGTATTGCTGCCAAACCACCAGCCCAGCCCCCAAAAAAACACCAGCCAGAGTCCCCACAAACGAACCCCAGACAGCCCCCAAATACCCTCCCCGCCGGCCCCACACCCTCCCCGCCGGCAGCGCCAGAGGAGGCTGAAAAGTTGCCCAAACACAGCCCCAGACAGCACCAACCCCCGCCCCAGCCAAAATCCTCTCCCCGATCCCCGGAGTGCTATTAATTGCGCCAAACACCGCACCGCCGATCGCCGCCAACAAAAAAGCCCCCCAAGTCGCCCCCACCAAAACTCCGCCCCACTTCCGCCAAATCTGATTCGGCGGCAAAGTAAAAACCCCCCACATCACCCCAAAAAAACAGCCCCAAATCGAACCAACAAAAATCGCCCCCAAAATAGCACTGCCCCCCTCAGCTATTGCCGAATAAATCCCCCCGATCGCCGCCAAACACAAACTACCCCAAACACCACCCCAAGCAGCATCCTGAAAAATGCGCTCAAACTTGCCCACCGGAAGCTGAGGCGCTGGAGTCCGACTCCGAGAAGACATCGGCATCGGTAGCAAGGGCACTGCGTACTGGCCGATGGGGCGTGAAAGCCCCGTGGACGCTTGTTGTCGGCGCACTGCGGGCTGGGGTACGACAGGCGGTGGTTGGGGCTTTTTACGCTTAATTTTCGCGGGCTGCAAGTGCAATCCGTTGCTGATTGCTTGCCGCGAAGGAAACGGATCGCGCCCTTTCAGGAGTTTTGCCCGATCGCACCAAGGGCACCGACTCAGATGATTTCCGTATTTATGCTGACTGTTTTTGCTGCAAGTTACCAAAGCATCTTCCGCTTCCCGAATCGCATTCACCCAAGTTTTCGCATCCGGGCGCGCCGCAGGATTGCCGTGCCCTTCCTCAAAACAGCGGATAAACATCTGCCGCAGTCGCGGATGCAGCATCTCAAAAGGAGGCGCAGCCGGCATCGGGCGGTAGGGAATCCGTTTCGTACCTGTAGGGAAATGGCCCGATCGAATTCTCGCTTCCAAAGACGGCGGTTCATCGCTACCGAGATAAACTCCCGCAAACGGATGCGTACCTTCCATCAGCAATTGAAAAATTAATACCGCTAAACCGAACAAATCGTGCTCTGGAGATCGATCGATATCGCGGAAAGTCTGCCCCTGCAACTCCGGCGGCGTAAACTCCGGTTTCCCCACGGGACACCGATAAACGTAACCCGTATAAGGATCGCGCACTTGAAACGAATCCGTGTCCACCAGCGTTACCAGCGCCGTATCCGTCACCAGAATGTTCGACTCGTTTACGTCGCCGATGACGTAACCCCTGACGTGGAGGGCGTTTACAGCCGAGGCGAGGTTTCTGGCGGTACGGTGGAGGTAAAGATAGCTAAATAGCGGTTTTTGTTCGCGCCTGGTTTTGGGAGTGTAGAAAGTGTGTACCGGCATCACTTTGTTGACGCGCGGCATCACAAAACCGACGATTTTTTCTCGCCCGCCGACAGTATGCAGCAAATCGATCGGCCAAGCAATGGAAGCGTGTCCCGGTTCCGCGATCGGCGCATCCGGCGGCATACTGAACATGACTGTGAGTTTGTCGCCGTCTTCGTCTGTCGGTTTGTGGTAGATTTTTGCTACAAGGGACGAGTCTTGGGCGATCGGGTAGATGCGACCTTCACCCCCACTGGCGATCGCGGTTTTGGTGTCGATCGCAATCAGTTGTCCGCTAAATTGGCGCTGCAACTGCATAGAATTCGCTTAGGGTATGGGGGCATCAATCGATTTTAGATTTTAGATTTTGGATTTTAGATTAAAGAAAGCTACCCCACTGATAAATCCGTAATTCTATTTTATTGTGGGGAGTAGGGGTTGGGCAGGAGAGCCCGCCCTGGAAAATTCAGCAACAGGCTACGAGGGCCTGTTCCACGATAATTCTATTTTATTGTGGATTGGGCAGGAGAGCCCGCCCTGGAAAACTCAGCAACAGGCTAAGAGGGCCTGTTCCACAATAGTTCAATTTTATTGTGGGGAGTAGGGATTGGGCAGGAGAGCCCGTCCTGGAAAACTCAGCAACAGGCTAGGAGGGCCTGTTCCACAATAGTTCAATTTTGCAGTTGTGCTTACAATTGATTCGGATCGATGCCCATTCCTCGGAGTCTTGCTTCCAAAGCTTGCGATCGCGATCGTTCTTGTTCCAGCAGCATTTCTGCCTGTTCGGCCCGGATCTGTTCTTGTTCGGCCCGCGCCTCAGCTTGCTGGATCAGTCGATCGAGTTCCACAAAACTCCTAAACGGTTCTCCAGAGGGCCCGAACATTTCGAGTCCTGTTTCTGATAACTGAAACCGCACTCCCAGTCTCGGACTTACCCAACCATCAATTTGTTCGATCGGTTCTAATTTTCCCTCAGCCCGCAACCATCCTATCAGTTCCAATTTTTCTGGATCGTACAAATAGTATTCTTCCACACCATAGCGTTCGTAAAATTGAAATTTTTGCATCATCGGAGTCAGACGATTTCCCCGCGACCAAATTTCAAATGCGACTTGTGGCGCAATATCATTTTCATACCACTGTTGATAGGAACCTCGATATCCTTTGGGGATGCCAAAAACTGCCATTACATCTGGTGCTTGAGACAGTTTGTTATTGCCTTCCACCGGATACCAAAGCAAGTCACCTGCTACAAAAACATTTGGATTGTCGGCAAACAGCAATTCTAAGTTTTCTTTAATCCAAACAATTAATCGAAACTGATCCGTATTGTTTGACATCGGTTCGCCGTTATCGTCGGGGTAGATGATATTTGATTTTTCGGGAGATTGCAGTTGTGTAACCATTGCTGTTTCCCCAATTTTTTTGACAAGTTGATTTTATTTTAGTCGATCGCCTGTTTCCTCTTCGAGTTCGTCAACTGCGGTTTGGATAAAGTTATCCACCAGCCAGTCGCGGGTACGCGAGAAATTGCTTCTCAATTCCAGGTACTGACTGCCTAGTTTTGCCTTAAAGTCTTTGGGGAAAATCTCTTTCGCCACTAACATATTTTTCCAGCGAGTTAGCTGGCTGGCGTTGCGTTCGGGAAAACGGTTGTACAAATAGTCGATCGCGATCGCATCTAGAATATCTGCACCCAGGATTTCCCGGCGTTTTACCTCGTTTTCCGGCCCTGTTTGTCGCCGCTGAGTTATCTCCCCATGCTGGCTAACATTTGGTTCTATCAAGTGCTGAATCAGCCAGTTTCCCCCACGAAAAAAATCGCGGCCGAACTCTAAGTAAATCGCGCCAAACAAAGCTTCACAAGTCTCATAAAAAACTCTATTGCGATCGCTTTCTTCTGTTTCTATTCCATTCCATACGCGCCAACCTAGTTCATTTAATTTCAAATTTTGTGCAAAATCCGCAAGTTTTTTGGGTTCTGCTAAACGAGCTTTTAAGGTTGAGATAGCATCGGGATCTAGTTCTGGATATTCGCGGTAGAGGTAATCGGTAACAATAGCACCGAAAATCGCTCTCCCTAGGAGTGACAGGCGTTGGTACTTAACCTCTTGCCAAGCGGGAGACTCCTCCGGGCGATCGGAGTAATAGCTGGTAGAGTAACGGCAATTTAAGGCAATTTCCAGCAGTTTTGTCTGCTGAAAGCTGGAAATGTCGATCGCTGCTTTGACTGCTTCAATATCTACCTTTTTATTTTTTATTAGCTCTAATTCTTCTTCACATTTTCCCCACTTTTCCAACCAATCACCGCCCGCATCTTCCACATACAAATCCACAAAATCTACCCCGTAATTCATCCATTCATCCTGCATTTTTCTGGCTGCTTCCAGTTCTTCCCAGACTTTTTGCAAGTTATTTTCAACGGTATGTGTACCTTGTAATGTCATAGTATTTGATTTTGATGTAATTAGATTTTATTTCCAACAATTTCACCGCAATTAAATCAAATCTCAATTCAATTTAGGCAGACTTGCTAGTTATTTCACCCGATTGATTGCTGCGGTAAATGTTCCCATTGCTTAGCCTTCGTATCAAGCACCTCTTGCCAGCGTCTGGCAAACCGCTCCCGGAAACAGAAAAGGGGAGGAAAAATCTTGCTCTGTTTTCCCTTTTCCCGAAGCAGGCTGGAGGTTAGGTTTTTGGCATTGTCGAAAATTGTGCAATATGTGAGTTAGTCAAATTTTTTTTCACAGAGTTTGGAGCAGTCGAACTATTCTCAGCAGCAGATATGCTTGATTTACGGGAACTTGAGGTAACGACCTGCGGGCAAATTATCACTATTATATAATGCTATATTAACTAACTGATTCAGGAAATTTGCATCGTTTTTATCATAACTTAAAAATAATCCTCTGTCAATCCCCCAATCTTGAAGAGTTTGTTGCCAATTATGATATTTTTGTTCAGAGAATTCATCCGAAAGAGTTGTGACTTGAATGCAGAGGGGCTGCTGTTGGCGGCTGCTAACGATCGAATCGGTTGCCATAGAAAGATCTGCAACATATCGATACAAAACAGTGCCTTGGCGATCGACAATTCGGGCTGCGATCGCCCGAATGACGAGATCGTCAGCCGGATCGAATTGGCCGGCTTTGAGTTTTTGTTTCCAGATGTAAAATTTGCGATCGTTTTCGCTCAGCCATTTAGGAAACAGATAGCTGTACCAATACCTTTCCCCCGGCGTCATTAACTCAAACGCAGCTTGCTGTTCTCTTTCCGAAGGTAGAGATTGAACAGCCAGCCAAACCTGAGAATCTCGGATAAGCTGCAGCAAAAAAGCCATCACAAATTTTTTAGCCGTTAGCGAACCGGGTTTAATATCTTTCACCCAGCGATTGATTTCATCCAATCTTCTCGCCAAACTCGGATCTATTGGATCTGCGGCGATAATTAGGGAGTTGAGCTTATCCTTAATCTCTTGTGCTTGCAAACGACGACCTACTGTACAAACTAAAGCAGAATTGTTGACACCTCGATTTTATTATAGAACCGCGCCAAATTTTCACCGCTGATGAGCTTGAACGCATTAGACTTGTTGCAAGATTCAGAATCGGAAATTTTTAACCGCAGATCGACGCCAATTCACGCAGAGGGTGTTGGCTTTGGCAAAATGTTTATTTTTAATTGTCCTGTGCCTCCGAACGCGCAAAAGTTGCTAACAATAATGTTAAGTCATCATCGGTGCGTTCGGAAACGCGGGGCGATCGCAAAAATGACTCTAACTGCTGTTTCGCATCTTCTTCTTCTTTCCACTCGCCAGAAAACCGAAACAAAGGCGCAAAAAACGGGCCGTGCGGCGTGCCTTCTGGGATTTTGAGCGCTAGCATTTGCAAGCCGTCGGAAAAAACGGCTAAGTGCCGCAGTTTTTCCCGAAGTACCTGAAATTGGGCTGTTTCGATCGCATTCGGCGAAATCAAAAAGATAGTTTCGTTGATGTATTCGCCGCAGGGGGGTACAGTCAGGGCGATCGCATTTCCTGCACTATCACCTGCTACCGCCGCACCGTCGCCGATTTGAGCAACTGCGATTAATTCCGGCGTAGCAACAACCGCAATTAAAGTGCAGGCTAAATCTCTCGCAGCCACTTCCCGCACTGCCGCTTCTGCTTCCACCTGCGCCCGCGCAACTTGCAGTGATGCTGTCAAGAATACCTGCCATTCATCGTCATTTTGAGGCAGCCTTTCCTGTTGCTGGCCAATCGTTTCGACAACCGCTTCCACAGCAATTTTTGCCCCAACTTCTGCGAGTGCTGCGGAACCCGCGCCATCGGCAACTGCTGCCGCTAAAACACCGTTTGGCAAGAGACGCCAGCAGTGGGCATCTTGACAAGGCTGCGCTCTTTTTTCGTGGCTCGTACCTATCACCGATGCCGCTACAACTTGCCAATTGAAGGATGAATTCTCCATTAATTACTCTTTAATTCAAAACTTAGTAAATTCACAACTATGCAAAGTTAGGGCTGGTTTATTTATCCCTAATTATATAGGGCGATGCACACCACACCTTACTAATTATGTAGGGCGATGTACACCGCACCTTATCGCTTGTCACTAATGACCAGTGATTTCCAACTAATGACTAAACAGTTCCCCATCCGGGTGGTGGCAGTGCTACTTGTTCATCAATTTTTGAGTGAGAAACTCTCTGCATACTAGCCGACAGCCAGATGAACATCTCTCTAAAGTCTAATCCTCTCAATTTTACAGGCGTGCGCTCCACAATTTGCGCGAGACGAGGAATATTAGCACCTTCAACTCCGACTGCAAAAAATGCCACGCGCTTGTTAGTTTCTTCCTCTTTAATCCGCTGTGCTGCTATTTCCACAACATCGTCAGATTCGCCTTGAGGTTCGCCGTCAGTAATCATAAATACCCACGGGCGGTAGTAGGTAATGCCGTTGTTGCGGTATTCCGATTTGCGGGCCGCAATGGTATCTAATGCTAGCTGAATGCCGGCGCCCATGTGGGTTTGTCCTTGAGCTGTCAGCAGCGGCGTCTCGAACTGGTCGGCCGTCACGAAGTCTTGCACGACTTTGATTTGATTGTCAAATGAAATAATCGCGACTTCGACTCGCTTTTTAGCTAGTTCGTCTTTAATTAGGTCATTCCTAAAAATTTCCAGCCCCTCATTCAAGGCATCTATGGGTGCGCCTTGCATGGAGCCGGAGGTGTCCAGCAGGAGGACGCAGGGACAGCGCGGCTCTGGGTTTTCGGCAAATTCTACGGCTTCGTCTAGTCTCATGGTTCGGGGTTGACCTGGGAGTGGCTCGATTTCTAGGTTTGTTACTTTACTGTATCAAGTCAGCAACAAAATTAAGTGCAAATTGCTAGGGCGATCGCATTTTACCATTTACCTGAATCGATTTGAGATTTTTAATTGTAGATTTGAGATTTTAGAATTGGATGTCTGCGGTCAAAAAAACAAATTCATTCCTACCTGTGGTAATATAGACTAATAGTATTACTGCAAAATAAGGATAAATCTTATGATTGCAACAGTCACACAGCAATTAACCTTTGACCAATTCCTTGTAGAATGTCCAGAAGATGGACGTTATGAACTGGTAAATGGAGAAATAGTAGAGATGAATTCCACAAGAAATCATGATGATGTTGCTGATTTTACGTCTGACTCATTTAAAGATGAAATTAAACGGCTAAGTTTAAATTATGTAGTCAAAAATACCGCCGTTATCAGAACTGTAAGTAAAGCCGGCATCGAACAAGGGCGGAGACCGGATGTCAGCGTAATCGATCGCGATTTGTGGCGATCGAACCGTTCTGCTTATGCTGCATTGCGGGAACCAATTCAATTGGCTGTGGAAGTAACCTCAACAAATTGGGAGGACGATTATACAGACAAATTGGACGAGTATCGGCGTCTCGGAGTTCCTGAGTATTGGATTGTCGATTATTTAGCAATTGGCAGCCGGGAATTTCTGGGAAATCCCAAAGTTCCAACTGTATTTGTTCACCTTTTGGATCCAGATGGCAACTATCAAAGAAGCGCGTTTAAAGGCAGCGAACGAATTGTGTCGCGGACTTTTCCCGAATTAACGCTGACAGCAGAACAAGTGATGAATGTTTAACTTCGGTTAATCCAGCTACCCGACTATTCTCCCTAAAAAAACACTGAAAATATGAAATCTATTTCTGATAAAAAACTTTCCGATCGAAAAGCTATTAGTCCTTGGAGTTACAAACCGTGGTGGTGTCAGCCTTGGTCGATTCTTTTAACTGGTACTAGCCTGATTAGCGGTAGTTGGTTTTTATTAAAAACTGTTTGGATAACTGTTTTAGTCGCGATTCCTTTATTAGCCTGGATGGGTTTTTTCTTGTTACTATGGCCGAGGTTGATGCTGTCTAGCGGGATTCTCGAAAAATATCAGGAATCGGAGATTAAAAGTTGAGACTAAAGCTTTTGATGGGGGGGCAGGATGTCCGCCCCACAATCAAATCTACTCTTTGTGGAACAGGCCGGAAAGCCTGTTCTTAACGGAAGCGCAAGCGAGGCAGAGCAAGAGTGACATCGGTTCCCAGCCAGAGTCTGGGAACCAGTTAACCCTAAACATAGGGTGTTTCGCCCTCTAGGCTTGCGGGTAATAGTCTTGAATTGCTTTTACTTCCATCGGGTGAGATTTGAGCGATCGAATTCCGGCTGCTGTCGCTTTGGCACCGGCTATTGTGGTAATAATCGGGATTTTGTAAGTCAAAGCTGTGCGGCGGATAAAGATGCCGTCGGCGCGGGATTCTTCGCCGGAAGGTGTGGTGATAATTAGTTGAATTTTCTCATTTTTGATCGAATCCAACAAATTCGGCCGCCCTTCGTGGAGTTTCAATTCCAAATCTACCTCTAAACCTTGCTCTCGCAAAACTTTGCGTGTTCCGTGAGTTGCAACTACTCGGAAACCCAATTCTAAGAATTCCTTGACAACGGGTACAACTGCTAGTTTGTCCCGATCGCGCATCGAAACCAACACGGTTCCCAACAGCGGCATCTGTTGTCCGGCGCCGAGTTGAGCTTTGGCAAATGCTTTGCCAAAATCGGTGTCAATTCCCATGACTTCGCCGGTCGATCGCATTTCTGGCCCTAACAAAGTATCAGTTCCCGGAAACTTAGCAAAGGGCAATACAGCTTCTTTTACCGAAACATGAGTGGGTACAATCTCTTCAGTAAAACCCAAAGCTTCTAGAGTTTTGCCAGACATGACTCGCGAGGCCATTTTTGCTAAGGGAACTCCGATCGCCTTGGAGACAAAAGGCACTGTTCGAGAAGCGCGCGGGTTAGCTTCCAAAATGAAAACTTCTTCTCCTTGAACGGCAAATTGAATATTCATCAACCCGATTACTTTCAGGGATTTTGCTAATTCTACAGTCCAGCGGCGGATTGTTGCCAAAGCTGCATCAGAAAGTGTTTGGTAAGGGATAGAACAAGCAGAGTCGCCGGAGTGGATTCCCGCTTCCTCAATGTGCTCCATAATACCGCCGATCGTCACATTGCCAGTAACATCGGCGATCGCATCGACATCAACCTCGATCGCATTCTCCAAAAACTTATCAATTAAAATCGGATGATCTGGTTCTACTAGCACGGCATAGGTCATGTAACGTTCCAATTCCGTATCGGAATAAACAATTTCCATAGCTCGCCCGCCCAACACGTAACTCGGCCGCACCACTACCGGATAACCGATCCGTTGAGCTACTATTAAAGCATCCTCAAAACTACGGGCCAAACCGTTAGCAGCTTGCTGAATATCCAACTCGCGCAGAATCTTTTCAAATCGCTCTCTGTCTTCAGCAGTATCAATGGAATCCGGCGAAGTACCCCAAATTTTTGTTTGTACATCGGGGTGATTTTCCAGAGCTTTTTGTAAAGGAAGCGCTAATTTCAGCGGGGTTTGTCCGCCAAACTGAATAATTATTCCTTCGGGATTTTCGGCTTCGATAATGTTGAGAACATCTTCTTTTGTGAGCGGTTCAAAATACAGGCGATCGCTGGTATCGTAATCCGTCGAAACCGTTTCCGGGTTCGAGTTGACCATAATTGTCTCAAAGCCGTCTTCTCCTAGGGAATAGGAAGCGTGACAGCAGCAGTAATCAAACTCAATTCCCTGTCCGATTCGGTTGGGCCCGCCACCTAAAATCATCACTTTTCGCTTGGTAGAAGGCAAAACTTCGGACTCTGGCGCGAGACTGTGGCCCACAGGCGAAACTTTCTTTTCTTCATCGCCCAATTCCCAAATAGCCGCACCCGCTTCGTAGGTGGAATAATAATACGGTGTAAACGCTTCAAATTCAGCGGCACAGGTATCGACTGTTTTGTAAATCGGAATTACGCCTAACTGTTTGCGGTAAGCGCGGACTTGATCTTCCGAGGTTTTGGTGGCGTAAGCAATTTGGCGATCGCTAAAACCCAACTGCTTTACTTCAAACATTGTCTCTTTTGTCAACTGTTCCAACCGCGTTCGTTTCAAGAACTTCTCGGTTTCCAGCAATTCCTGCATTTTATCCAAAAACCAAGGATCGATTCCTGTAAACTCGAAGATATCTTCCACCGACATTCCCATCATCATCGCGTGGCGAACTGTAAAAATGCGATCGGGATTTGGTGTCCGCAATCCGGCGCGAATTTGTTCCAAACTCGGCAACTTTTCCGGTTTGTCGCACCCGAAACCCGCGCGGCCTGTTTCCAATCCCCGCAGCGCTTTTTGAAAGGATTCGTTGAAGCTGCGCCCGATCGCCATTACCTCCCCAACAGACTTCATTTGCGTTGTCAGAGTCGATTCGGAACCGGGGAACTTTTCAAAGGCAAATCGGGGAATCTTCGTCACCACGTAGTCAATTGTCGGCTCAAAAGACGCCGGAGTTTTCTTGGTAATATCGTTGGAAATTTCGTCTAGGCTGTAACCTACCGCTAATTTTGCCGCCATTTTTGCAATAGGGAAACCAGTTGCTTTCGAGGCCAAGGCGGAGGAACGGGAAACCCGAGGGTTCATTTCAATAACGATGAAATCTCCGTTGACTGGATTGACGGCAAATTGAATGTTGGAACCGCCGGTTTCAACTCCGATTTCGCGAATAATTTTCACCGAAGCATCTCGCAGCCGCTGATATTCTTTGTCTGTCAGAGTTTGCGCCGGGGCGACGGTGATCGAATCGCCGGTGTGGACGCCCATCGGGTCGAGATTCTCGATCGAACAAATAATCACCACATTATCTGCCAAATCCCGCATTACTTCCAGTTCGTACTCTTTCCAACCAATCAAAGATTGTTCGATCAAAATTTGCGATACTGGACTGGCATCAATCCCGCCTTGTGCCATTTCTTCAAACTCTTCTTGATTGTAAGAAATGCCGCCTCCCGTGCCGCCCATTGTAAAAGCAGGACGAATAATTAACGGATAACTGCCGATTTGATGCCCAATTGCTTTGGCTTCGTCGAGAGTGTTGGCAATTCCCGAAGGGCAAACTGCAACCCCGATTCGCGCCATCGCTTCCTTAAATAATAGCCGATCTTCGGCCATTTCAATTGCTGGCAACTTAGCACCAATCAACTCGACGTTGTATTTTTCTAAAACGCCATTTTTAGCGACGGCAACTGCTAAATTTAGCGCAGTTTGACCGCCCATAGTCGGTAAAATTGCTTGAGGTCTTTCTTTGGCAATGATTTGTTCGAGGATGGCCGGCGTTAGAGGTTCGATGTAAATGCGATCGGCAGTTTCCGGATCGGTCATAATCGTTGCCGGGTTGGAATTCACCAACACTACTTCAAAACCTTCTTCTCGCAAAGCTTTGCAAGCTTGTGTCCCTGAATAGTCAAATTCGCACGCTTGACCGATAACAATTGGGCCGGAACCAATGAGAAGAATTTTTTTTAAGTCTTGACGACGGGGCATAGGTTCGTAATTGGTAATTGGACAAGGTTGAGGATTAATTTGATACTTTGCTTCACTCTTAGAAACAGGCTTTCTAAGCTGTTCCCCCAAAAGCTTACTCAAAATAGTGCAAGTTTTGTTGTTAATTTGAAATTGTGCACCATTCTCAGCATTTTGGAAGCAGAACCTCGCAACTCCGGCCCACAGACACCCCCAGCTAACCAGAAATATTGATGAGAAAAGGGTGCAGTCGATCGGTAAATCAAGACTATTTTAAGTGTTGCGGTCAAATCGTGTTCTAAAATACACAATCCCTGTATTCCGCCGGATTAATCATTGTAGGGACACTCCAAGAACCCTTCTTCGTGTCAACTTAACGTCTAACCCAATCACAGACTCTTGTTTGAGTATTAAATCTAGATCCCCCCTAGCCCCCCTTAAGAAGGGTGGGACAAGAGTCTTCTCAAAGTCAACCCCTACTCCCCAACAATCAGGGGGATTTAGGGGGATATAGAATTAGCTAAAAGCTAGATTTATCAATGGTTTCATGCGATTGTTGACGCGTTTTGGATCTTGGAGTGTCCCTACCGTATTTATCCTATTTTTAGGCTTTGCGCGATCGGCGAATGAGTACGCTTATCACTTGTCCCGGCTTTGCACCTCGCTGGGGCGGGCTCCAATCCCCGACGGCGGCAAATCCCAGTCGGTACAAGGTGTGGATGGTTTCTAACACGGCTGCGCGGGAACCGACAACCGTTATCCGCACGACTTCCTGTTCGGATACTGCTGAGTCGTCATTTGGACGCGCGGAAAAGTTACCGTCAGGCACGAATTCCTGTGACATAATATGGTCTCCTGGTTTTTGGTTTTCTAGGAAAACCCAAAAACCCAGCCGCCCCGCACGGTAACACAGAGCGGGGCGGCTACAGAGAGTGTTAAAATTCTCCATTAGCCTCCAGACTGGCGCAATCAGTTTGGCGGTTAGCTGTCCATTGCTGTTGGTAGCAGCTTTGGGCAGTGCAACTAGATTTTTGGGCGACGCGGGCTGCTTTCTCTTCGAGCAAAGCAGCCTTAATTTCACAGCGTAGCCGCAGATGGGGGCCGCCGTCTATCGATTTTAGATTTTCTATTTTAGATTTTAGATTGAGATTTTAGATTGAGATGTTCTTCCTGCAACGACTCTCCGTCTCTCCCACCCTCGGCTTCTCCCAGTCTCCCCCTCTCCCCCTCTCCCTCTCCCTCAATCCAACCCACTAGATGAGGGAATGCGCCGAGGAAGGGGTAAAATATGGAATCGTTCCAAAAGCTTAAAATCAAAAATCAAAAATCAAGATATGCCTACAACTCAAGTGCGAATATTCCGTGCACCTGCTGCTTGAGGGCAACCACATCAATTTTAGATTTTAGATTTTAGATTTTAGATTGTCCTGCAACAACTCTCCCCATCTGCTATGCCTAGAACACCCAGCGAATATTCCGTGCACCTGCTGCTTGATGGCGGCCATCGCGAAGAAGTACGTTTCGCAACGCTGCAAGATTTTCAAAAGTGGTACAGCAGTACGCTGGTGCCGAAACAAGATTCAAGAGAATTTCTTAACGTCCCGATTAAAAATATTCAAGGCGAATACATGGTAGTTCGGCCTACCAGCGTTCTCGCAATTCGCGTAGAACCGATATTTACTTCTAGCGTCGAACGATACGAGGAGTAAGGAAAATAATCAATTGAGTAGGAAAGATTGGAAATTGAGCAAGATTTTTCGCTATCAGCTATTAGCGATAGCGATCGCCTGTTGCGTTTTGGCGATCGCTTTTTCGGTGCCCGCCGTTGCAGCCCCGCCACTGCAACCAATTAGTATCAATCAATTGCAAGCGAGTGAATTGGAGTCGATCGCCTTTGACGCTCAAATCTGGGGCGAAAATGGCAAACCGGGCGATAAACAATTGCTGTTAAGGTCGATCGACCACAGCCTCCGCTATCTCAATACATCAGCCGCCGCCGCTGCTTACAGCCGCTATCCAGTAGCAGGAGTTACGCGCGATCGAGTCCGCCGTTCCCTCGATCGATTCCGCCAATTAGTTGTCAGTTCCACAACCCCAGCACAACTTCAAGAATCTGTCAAGCGCGAATTTGTATTTTACAAATCCACGGGCAAAGATGGCAAAGGAACAGTCGCATTTACAGGTTATTTCGAGCCGACTTACGCAGCCTCTCGCACGCCTAATTCCGAATACCGTTATCCCCTGTACCGGATGCCGCCAAACATGGCCTCTTGGCCGAAACCTCACCCGACAAGATTGCAATTAGAAGGCGCAGATGCTTTGCAGGGAAGTAAAGGATTGCTGCGAGGATTAGAATTAGTTTGGTTGCGCGATCGATTCCAAGCATTTCTCGTGCACGTCCAAGGTTCTGCGAGATTGCAGCTAACAGATGGTAGCGAGATGACCGTCGGTTTTGCAGGCAAAACCAGTCACAGTTATACAGGAGTTGGACGAGAATTAGTTAAAGACGGAAAGTTTACTTTAGAAGAGTTAACTTTGCCGAAACTAAGGGAATATTTTACCAACTTTCCCGCAGATATGAACAAATATTTGCCAAAAAATGAAAGCTTTGTATTCTTCCGGGATAGTAATGGAGCTCCAGCCACAGGAAGCATTGGAGTGCCAGTAACTGCCGAAAGGTCGATCGCCACCGACAAAGCCTTAATGCCCCCCGGCGCACTAGCATTAATTAGTACAAAACTCCCTTATCCGAATGCGGCAGGACAACTCGAACAAAATGCCGTGAATCGGTACGTTTTGGATCAAGATACTGGCGGTGCAATCAAAGGTGCGGGGAGAGTTGACGTATTTATGGGAACGGGGGATTTAGCGGGCGATAGGGCCGGTTATATCAACTCAACAGGAGAACTGTATTATCCGCTTTTAAAGTAGGAACAAAGCGAGTGGCCAGAAACCGGGTTTTTACGAAAAATATTCGCGATAATCCGCAGATTAGGAAAAAACCCGGTTTCTTCGATATTCACTCTATCTACGGTATTTGGTAATATGGGTTAGTTGGTTGGGTAGGGGCGGGTTTATCAATATTTGGAATGGGAATTATAGATGGTTTGCGAACCCGCCCCTACGGTATTTGATAATAAAATAATACATCTAAAATAGCAAAATTGGTAGGGCGGGTTAGCCGAAATTTATATCATCAAATAGCAGAATTCATCAAGCCGCCCCACCCATCCCAGATACTCAAACACCCGCCCCTTTCCCATCGCAGATACCGACAAACCTGTCCGCATTCGTATAAAATAGAAACAACCCAACCCATCCCCACAAATGCTAAACAAAATTTGGCAATTCCTCAAACGACTCATCCAGCGCCTATTAGGAACCGCACCCCCACCACCGCCACCACCACCTGCGCCCCGCCCAACCTTAACTGACGCGGAATACGAGTCGAAATTCATGGAAATTCTGGAAGGGGTGAATGCCGGCTGGAGTCGAGGGGATGTAGCGGGATTCTTAATCGCAAAAGGCCTTAAAGATGGTGAATTGGCGGCTTGGCTGCGACGGTTTGGGACTCGATTGTTAGAGGGCGAACATGATGGCACTGCTGCTACGGATGCGGTGGCATCGCTTCAGGAATTGGCGCAGCGGCTGGTATTGTTAGGTAGAATTGGCAGCGGGGAATTGTCAGAGGTTGCGAGGCAAATTGGGCGGGAGATATTGACACGGTTTCCGCTGCCGGAGGTTGAGGAGGAGGAGACAAAGGGGAGGGTGATTGAGGCGGTGTTTGTTGGGGATGGTTTGGGTTTTTCTGGGGAAGTGAACCGCAGAGGCGCAGAAGCTGTGGAGGCAGAATCGGAAGTTAATGTAGAGGCGAAAGCGTGGTGCGAGAGGGGGAATGAGCAGTATAATTTAGGAAGATTTGAAGAGGCGATCGCATCTTACAACCAGGCAATTGCTCTCCAACCAGACTACCACGATGCTTTGCACAACCGAGAGGTAGCGCAACGTAGGTTAGGCGAAATTCAATAGGCGAACTCGCTTTTATCCATAATTTTTGCTAGGAATTGCGATCGGTATGATAGTATTGAGTATTTAGCTCAGTTTTCGTCGCTAGTTATTATACACTAAAATAGGAGTTGGAGGATTTAAATCCTCACTAGAAACTTAATTGATAAGGTGCACAATCAGCAGCCTAAAATATGTTTATCCTATGAGGATTAATCCCAAATCCTTGCATCTCAAACCCAAATCGAATGACACAAGTAATCGGCATTGACTTAGGCGGAACCGCAATTAAACTCGGCAGATTTAGCGAAGATGGCATTTGTCATCTATCCTTAACTGTTCCAACCCCTCAACCGGCAACGCCAGAAGCCGTTTTAGCTGCGATGACCGATGCTATTTTACAACTGAATCCGGTCGAAAATGCTGTAAGTGCGATCGGCATCGGCACTCCAGGCCCCGCAGACGCCGCAGGCCGCATAGCGAGAGTAGCAATTAACCTCAAAAACTGGCATAACGTCCCCCTAGCTGACTGGTTAGAAGCTAAAACCGGCCTGCCCACAATATTAGCAAATGATGCCAACTGTGCCGGATTGGGAGAAGCTTGGCTGGGCGCAGGAAGGCACTTTAAAGACCTAATTTTAATAACTTTAGGTACAGGAGTCGGCGGTGCAGTTATCCTAGACGGCAAACTATTTGCAGGCCATCAAGGCGCGGCTGGAGAACTAGGATTGATTGCCATAAATCCCGACGGCCCGGAGTGCAACAGCGGCAATCGCGGTTCTTTAGAACAGTACGTTTCGGTGCAAGCAATTCGCCGAGAAACGGGTTTGGAACCTCTAGAATTAGCCGATTTAGCTAAGTCTGGAGATGCCAAAGCTTTAGAATATTGGCAAAATTACGGGCGTTATCTGGGTATCGGTTTGGCAAGTATAATTTATATTTTAACGCCGGAAGCTATTATTATCGGCGGCGGAATTAGTGCTGGTGCAGAGTTTTTCTTACCGAAGGTTAAAGCCGAAATTGAGCAACGTGTACTGCCGAGTTCTCGCGAAGATTTGCAGTTATTGGTTGCTGAATTGGGCAATCAAGCAGGCATGGTAGGGGCAGCCAAGTTAGCGTGGCAGCTTGTTCAATAGTTAAAATTTAAAAAAGCAGCGCATTTTACTGCGCTTTTTTCATATCTAAACTTAGGGTACAACCTAACGATCGCGAATTAAATAACTTACAATTTTAATTGTTATTGTGGGATGGGCCTAAGAGCCCGTCCTTAAAAGACGGGCTCTTAGGCCCATCCCACTTTCAAGAGTGGAAGTTATTTAATTTTCATTCCTAAGCACCTTACAAAAAAAAAAATAAAATGAATGTTAATATCTACTAAAAATAGTCTTGCTTCCTCCTTCATTGTTCATGCTTCTAACTCATGACTAATGACTAACAACTAACGACTAATGACTACTGACTAATGACTACTGACTGCTTCATGGCAGAGATTGCCCAGTCGTATTTTTAATGTATTCCTGAATTTCTTGATAAGCGTCCGGGTTGCTTTGGCGGAGGATAATAATATTAGTTGCGCTGTCAGGCAAGCAAAAGCTTAGCCGACCGTTCTGTTCGCAAGCAAAAGAGCTAATTCGACTCATATCGATCGCAAATTCTTTGCGGTCATAATGAATTTTAATCCACGAACCTCTCGAATTGCGATCGATGGTTTTTTTGAGGTAATCGAGAACTTGCTTGTAAGCCTCATAATTGCCTTGGGGATTGAGGATAATCGGCTGACTGCTATTAGGCAGCCAAAAGGTGAGACGCTTGTTATCCAGTTCGCTAGAAAAAGCACTAATAGTGTCAAGGTCAATTATGTATGTACTTTTCTCATAAGTAATTTTGCTCCAATAAGCCACAAAGCCTCCTCAAACCTGTGTTTCCTGGTATTTTAGGATAGTTTGACAACTCCTACCATTTTAGATTTTAGATTTTAGATTTTAGATAGGGCATGACTGATGACTATCGGGGTTGGGAAGTTGCCTAAAGTTGCATTTTTTTGGGAAACTGGTATCACCCTTGAAATCCGTAAAAAGTTAAGTAAAAATATCAGATTTTTACCTTCTGCCTTCTGCCTTCCGCCTTCTCCCTTGCGGTACTAGCCCCCCAGCCCTAGTATAGGGGTTGGGGGGTGAGGTCTTTCACTCGTTGAGAATGCTGCCCGATATCTAGTCCGATAAGTGCAACCCCTATCAAATCCTATTGGTCTGTTGGGCGGGTTTTGTAATGTCGATTGTCGGGGCGATTTGAATATTGTGTACTCTGAACCGCCCCTACAGACCTCTAATATATCAGAACTAATCGATCGCACATGATATGAGATCAGTTTGCTGCAACTTTCTCGGCCACCAAGTCGCGACCCTCATCTTCTAAAACATCCTGCTTTCCCTGGATGCTAGCGGCCTGGATAAACCCTTGAAACAATGGGTGGGGGGCGCTAGGTCGAGATTGGAATTCGGGGTGAAATTGGCAGGCTATGAAAAAGGGATGGTTGGGAAATTCGATCATTTCTACCAATCGGCCGTCTGGAGATGTACCGGACACTGCATAACCTGATTCTAAGAAAAGATTGCGGTAGGCGTTGTTAAATTCGTAGCGATGGCGGTGCCGCTCGTAAATCACTTCTTTCTGATAAAGTTTGAAAGCTAGCGTGTCTGGGTTGACACGGCACGGATACAAACCCAGTCGCATTGTACCGCCCAAATCGACTACATCTTGCTGTTCTGGCAATAAATTAATTACCGGATTTGCTGTATCTGGGTTAAATTCAGCGCTGTTGGCATCCTGTAGTTGGGCGATGTTGCGCGCCCATTCAATCACAGCACACTGCATCCCCAAACACAAGCCCAAAAATGGAATTTTGTTGTGTTTAGCATATTCGATCGCCGCTATTTTGCCGTCAACTCCCCGAACCCCAAAACCTCCGGGTACAAGAATGCCGTTGATATCTTTGAGATAATTATCGAGGTTTCCCGATTCTAAATCTTCTGAGTTAATCCAGTGTAAATTCAGGTCGCAGCCGATCGCAATTGCCGCGTGCCGCAAAGCTTCGACTACTGAAAGATAAGCATCGTTCAACCGCACGTATTTGCCAACTAAAGCAATATCAATTTTGTGATTGGGACTGTAAAGCCTGTTGACTAAAGTTTGCCACTGATGCAAATCTGGCTGGCGATGTTCGAGTTGCAGCAAATTGAGCGTTTGTTGCGCCAAACCTTCCTGTTCCATCATCAGGGGTACTTCGTAGATACTTTTAGCATCTTGAGATGTGATGACGCATTCTTCCGGGACGTTGCAGAATTCCGACAATTTCTGTTTCATGCCCAAAGACAGCGGGCGATCGCACCGACAGACTAAAATATCTGGTTGAATGCCGATCGACCGCAATTCCTTCACCGAATGCTGAGTCGGTTTAGTTTTCATCTCTCCAGCCGAAGGAATCCAAGGTATCAGCGTCACGTGCATATACACAACATTTTGCCGCCCCACATCCTTGCGAAACTGGCGAATTGCCTCCAAAAACGGCAAAGATTCAATATCTCCCACCGTTCCGCCGATTTCCGTAATCACCACATCAGGATTAGTATTTTTTGCTACTCGGTGAATTCGATCTTTAATCTCGTTAGTGATGTGCGGAATCACCTGCACCGTGCTCCCCTGATACTCACCGCGGCGTTCTTTGTTGATCACCGCTTGATAAATGGAACCTGTGGTGACGCTATTGAGGCGAGACATGGAAGTATCGGTAAAACGCTCGTAGTGTCCCAAATCCAAGTCTGTTTCTGCACCGTCTTGCGTGACAAAGACTTCTCCGTGCTGAAACGGGCTCAGAGTGCCGGGGTCAACGTTAATATAGGGGTCTAGCTTCAAAATCGAGACAGAATAGTCCCGCGACTTTAATAGGCGGCCCAAGGAAGCACCGACAATTCCCTTGCCGATGCTGGAAACCACGCCACCAGTCACAAACACAAATTTGCTCATAGGATTTTCGACTTTAGATGTTTCAATGTCAGGTCAGACTCAAATGTGACATAGTTGACACTCCCGGTGCTAAAGCAGCGGGGATTCTTTGTTCGTAGACTCAACTTGCTCAGACAGGATTTCTCCAGCCAAAGTAGAGGTCGAATCTCCCAAAGCGTTCGGGTCTTTGACCCAAGTTCCGGTATGCCCTACCGTACTCAAGGCTAATTTCAGGATATTAATCGCAGCATTCCAATCCCTATCCATAACGAACCCGCATTCACAAACATGGGTTCTTACGGATAGGGTTTTTTTTACGATTGCACCGCAGTTAGAACATTTTTGCGAAGTATATGCTGGATTGACGGCAACCGTCACCCGGTCAAATTTTACTCCAAAATACTCCAGCCACTTCCTGAATAGATACCAACCCGCATCATTGATCGATTTGGCGAGACAGTGATTCTTTACTAAGTTTTTAATCCTCAAATCTTCGTAGGCGACCAAATCGTTAGATCGGATTACGCAACGCGCCAGTCTCTTAGCGTGTTCTTCGCGTTGCCTACTTATTTTGAGGTGTACTCTTCCTAATCGATTAATTGCTTTCTTGCGGTTGGCAGAGCCTTTCTTTTTACGAGAAACGCGGCGCTGTCGAAACTTTAACCGTTTCTCAGTGGTTCGATAAAACTGGGGGTTTGGTTCAGAGTGACCGTTAGAGTCTGTATAAAACTCTTTGAGCCCTACGTCCAAACCGAGTGTTTTACCAGTCGGCGTCGTATCTACTTCGTTTTCAGCACCGATCAAAAACTGAACGTAGTAACCGTCAGCGCGACGGATCAAGCGTACCCGTTTTATTTGATCGAGCTGGTAGAAGTTTAGATCCCACGTTCCTTTTAGTTTGAGCTTACCAATTCCTTTCTTGTCAGTGAAAGTGATTTGCTTGCGGGTTTCTGAAAGTTTCCAGCCGCTCACTTTATATTCAACTGAGCGACAGTTTTTCTTAAAAGTCGGATAACCTTTCTTTCCGGGAAGAGCTTTCTTGCAGTTGTCGTAAAACCGAGCAATTGCAGAATAAGCTCTCTCGACTGACGCTTGGCAAGCACTAGAATTCAAGGTTTTGACGAAAGGAAACTCTTCTCTGAGCGCAGTGCTGTGCCGATACAAGTCTTTTTGCCCAACACCTCGGTTATCCATCCAGAAACGGATGCACTTATTCCGAACGAACTGAGCAGTCCTAATTGCCTCGTCTATTGCTGCGTACTGATTTGGTTTTCCTTTCGCCTTGAATTCTAGAACGAACATCTTACGTGGAAAATCGCTACGCTAAGATACTAACACTAAGCCGTTCTAAAAGGATGGGGCTTTAGACCCAAGTTTTTGGTAATCCATAAGGGCAACCACGGGGGATTGCCCCCTACACCCATTTGACCAAATTATTGACGATTGTTATGTGCTTGCAACCAAGTTGTCAAATCTGACAAACTGGCAAAGTCTAATAGTGCCTCTCCTAGATTCTCTAATTGCTGAGCGGATAACTGAGCTATGCTGGTTTTGAACTCCGGCGACAGCAGGCCGACACTCCGCTCCAACTGACGAACAATTAATGTCACTTTTCCTTGTTTGATGCCTTGTTCGATGCCTTGTTCGATGCCTTGTTCGATGCCTTGTTCGATGCCTTGTTCGATGCCTTGTTCGATGCCTTGTCTGATTCCTTGTTCTATCCCGATTCTGGTAGCTTTGGTAATTGCACCGCGCTGGTCTTGAATAAAAATTTCTCGCCTTTCTAAATCCTCCAATTCATCAGGATCGAGATTTGCTTCATTGGCAATTGTAAAAGCTTTGCGGAGTTCCGGTACATTTCCCAACTCTTCCGGCACAGACCTTAACGTCCGAGCGGTTTTCATAAAATATATCCACTTATCAGTCAGAGTCTCTAATTCTGCTAAAGTCTTGTCAAATTTGGGCAACTCAACAAAGACAAATTCTAATTCATCCGCCAAATAATCGGCCAGATTGTTTTTTTCTTTGATACAAAACCGCGAAATTACTGTTTCCAGATGCTCAAACATTGGGAAATCTGTAATCGTCAACGCAATCACGGGATTTAAGAGGTTGTAGTTTTCTCCGCTTTTTAATTGCACTGAGTAAGCTTTGGTAGCATTGTATAAAATCCGCTTCTCAAAGGATTCTACATTCAATACCTGCATTTCAATTATCACAGTTTTGCTGCCACCAATTTTTGCTTTGACATCCAAGTAAGTATCTTTGACTCCTTTGATTTTGGGAGCTAAATAAGGGTCAAGAATTTCTAAATCTTCGATGACCGGCTGCGCTTCGTAGAGGATGGCATTTAAGAAGCTAATCAAAATGTCTTTGCTGTCAGCCGAGCCGAAGATTTTTTTAAATGCAAAGTCGGTTTTGGGGTTAATAAAATTCATGGCTTTTTCAATTTATTAGAGATTGAGAGGTTGAGGTTAGAGTTATTTAATTATTTAACTATCATACAATCTTCTAGGTTGGGTCGCGGACGATCGCCCCAACCGACTTCACCCAAATACGGATGCAAGCCCACAGCAGTCTAGACAAAAGTTCCACTCCCCCATGAGCGCCTGTAGAGTTAATCTAAAATCTAAAATCTAAAATCAGCCCTACGCGCTCAGTCATTTTTCCCAAAAAGCTAACTGAGGAACGTTTCGGCAATGGTAAAGTCATGGTAAACAAAGCACCTCAAGTCTGCTAAAAAAAAACAGCTATGAAGTTTGTCTGCGTTCTATCCCCTCAACGGTTGCTTTGTACTGGTATCGCATTGCTCGCAGCCATCGAGTGTGGCGTGTGGCTCGCTCCCAATGGGGCGCGGGCAAATGCTCTTGGGGAAAATTATTCGTCTGTGTCGCCGAAAATCCTCGCTAGTAACGATGTTAATTGCAATGGCGGACGATCGCCCGAAACTCCCTGTCCAGTCGGCGGTTTGTTCGTCAAAACTCCCAATACTGCCCCAGAACAAGTCTTTCCTCTCAAGCAGACGGAAGTTAAAGCCAAAATAGCTGGCAATATCTCCCGCGTCGAAGTTGTTCAGAAGTTTGAAAATCCTTTTCCAGAATCTATAGAAGCTGTTTATGTATTTCCTCTGCCCGACGAAGCGGCGGTGGATGACATGGAAATTAAAATAGGCTCACGAATTATTAAAGCTGATATCAAACGCCGCGAGGAAGCTTTGGAAATGTACGAACAAGCCAGAAAGCAGGGTCGGACTGCTGGTTTGTTGGAACAAGAACGATCCAATATTTTTACTCAGTCTCTGGCTAATATCAAACCGGGAGAAAAAATTGAAGTTACGATTCGCTACACCGAAAGTCTCAAGTTTGCCGGCGGCGATTACGAATTTGTGTTTCCAATGGTGGTAGGGCCGCGCTATATTTCGGGAAATTCGACCGATGCCGATCGCATTAACCCGCCTGTTTTGCCTCCGGGAACGCGATCGGGTCACAATATCGCTGTTTCGGTAGAAATAGATGCTGGAGTTGCGATCGGCGATGTCCGCTCTACTTCCCATCAAATTACAACTCACCGCAGCGGCAATATTGTGCAAGTCCAATTAGCCAATTCTGACACAATTCCCAATAAAGATTTAATTTTGCGCTATCGAGTGGCGGGCGAAAATACGCGCGCAACTGTCTTGACTCAATCCGACCAGCGGGGCGGTCATTTTGCTACTTATTTAATTCCGGCTTTCAACTACAAAACTAATGAAATTGTACCTAAAGATGTCGTGTTTCTGATGGATACTTCCGGTTCTCAAAAAGGCGAGCCAATAGCAAAATCTCAGGAGTTGATGCGCCGCTTTATTCAAGGGTTGAATCCCAACGATACTTTTACTATTATTGATTTTGCCAATACTACGCAAGCGCTTTCAACTACTCCTTTAGCGAATACGGCAGAAAATCGACAAAGGGCAATTAATTATATCGAAAAGTTGCAGGCTAACGGTGGCAGTGAACTGCTTAACGGCCTTCGAGCAGTGATGAATTTTCCGGCGGCGGCAACGGGAAGGCTGCGGAGTATTGTATTAATTACTGACGGTTACATTGGTAATGAAAATGAAGTGCTGGCTCTGGTTCAGCAGAGTCTGAAACCGGGAAATCGACTTTATAGTTTTGGTGTCGGGGGTTCGGTGAATCGGTTTTTGCTCAACCGTTTGGCCCAAGTGGGAAGAGGCACGTCTCAAGTAATTCGTCAAGATGAACCGTCGGCAGAAGCGACAGAAAAGTTTTTTCGTGAAATTAATCGTCCGGTATTGACTAATATTCAAATTAGTTGGGAAGGAGTGGGGGAAAAACCGGAGATTTATCCGATCGCACCCCCAGACTTGTTTGCGAGTGGGCCGCTGGTTTTGTTTGGCAAAAAGGCCGATCGAACTAACGGCCAACTTCGCATCCGCGGCACTCTTGCGGGCGGCAAAGCTTACGAGCAAGTTTTACCTGTTAATTTTGCTCGCTCCGGCTCTTCGCGACAGCGGGAGTCTACTTCAGTCTCCGCAACGGCTACGGATTTTGGCAATCCGGCGGTAGCTCAACTTTGGGGGCGATCGCGCATTAAAGATTTAATGAATCAAATGTTTGGTGGCGAGACTAAATCTCTGGTGGAAGCTGTGACTAATACTGCTCTGACTTATCGGTTGCTGTCGGAATACACGGCTTTTGTGGCTGTGAGCGAAGAAGTGCGAGTGGAACCAGATGGATCTCGCCGCCGCGTGCAAGTGCCTGTGGAATTACCGCAGGGTGTCAGCTATGAGGGTATTTTCGAGTCGGGAGCGGCAGAGCCAACTAGGGGCGGCACTCGCAGCGTTACCTCGACTCGCAACTCGGCACCGGTGAGTCCAGCTCCTGCTATGGCGCCGCAGCAAGGTTACGGTGAGTTGCAACGTCCGAAGCCTTTGGCTTCTCGCCTCCAAGTAGTTAGCGCCGAAGGGTTGGATGCCGGGGCGATCGCCGCTTTGACTCAATACCTGCAATCTGTTAATCTCCCGGCGGGGGTTAGCGGTGAAACGGTGTGGGAGTTATCGGTACAAGACGGCAGCGTTGCCCGATTGGCTATCGACACTCAAACCTCGACGCTGCAAGCAACAGACGCCCTAGAGACTCTCAACAGGGCCTTGAGTTCCTGGCAACCTCCTGCAGGATTCAAGGGCACGCTGCGCCTGAAGTTGCGAATTACGGTCGAGCCTTAAGCAACGAGTATCTATGTCAAGAAACATTAACTTTTAATTCAAAAATACCGAAAGTGCGATCGCTACCGCGCGGAAGATATAAAATCTTTATTAAGAGATTGCCTTTAAACAGAAAGTGATGTTAATGAAATTTATACCGTTTGAGGCAAACGCTAAAACAGTTTCCTTTCTGAAACAGTTTCCTTTCTGAAACAACCTTAACAGTAAAGATTTCTGGATCGAAACCCCACAATCATAGAAGGTATGATGCCCTATGGAAGTTAGCGAACTGCTCAACAATTACGAAAAAGGAGAAAGAGACTTTACTGGAGCCGACCTCAGCGGGAAAGACCTCAGCGGAGCAATCTTAATCGGAGTCAACCTTTCGCGAGCTAATCTTTCCGGAGCGAACCTCAGTAGGGCGTTTCTCACCAAAGCAACACTCAAAGATGCACAGATGCACAGAACCAATCTGAGTTTTGCCAAAATGGGTGAAACCCAACTCTCTGGTGCAGATTTGACAAAAGCTAATTTGAGTGGAGCTTTTTTGGTAAAAGCAAAAATGCCCAAGGTAAAGTTAAGCGGCACAACTTTAACTGGCGCCAACCTGCGGGGTGCTGTGTTGTGGAATGCCAATTTGTGCAGCGCCGACTTGCAATTAGTTAACTTGCTGGGCGCGAATCTGACGGGAGCTAATTTTAAGTGGGCCAACCTTTACGGTGCAAGGCTCAATAGTGCAAAACTTTTTGGAGCTCAATTAACCGGAGTCAGTCTGCGGCGAGCGCAGTTGACAGGGGTGAATCTCTGCGGTGTAGATTTGAGCGGCGTCAACGTGAGCGAAGCTAAACTCATGGGAGCTAATTTGGAAGGCTCGAATTTGGCGGGGGCGAATTTCAGCGCGGCTCAGTTGCGTGGGGTGAAGTTGGCGGGTGCAAACTTAACCGGGGCTAAGTTGAGGGGAAGTTGTTTGAGAGGGGCAAATCTGAATTGGGCAAAGTTGTGTCAAGCAGATTTGATATCAGCAGATTTGAGCGAGGCGACGTTAATAGGAGCTAATTTAGATAATGCTTTGCTGGCGGGAGCTATTTTGCCGGATTCTACTAGGCGCTATTTTTCCTTAGCTGGGGCTGGCAGAGTCAATTCTTGGGAAGTTAATGAGATTAACGGTTGATTGTTGACTGTTGACTGTTGACTGTTGACTGTTGACTGTTGACTGTTGACAATCAAGCATCCAGGATACAAGCTCCCGAATTTATCTCGCGCAAGTCAATGCTTCAATTCTTCAATCTAAAATCTAAAATCTAAAATCTAAAATCGATTGACTGTTCACTGATTACTATGACAATTAATTTTGGGGTGGTGCTGGTAACTGCGGCATCGGAGGCGGAAGCGGAGAATCTAGCGAAATCTCTAGTTGAAAACAAGCTGGCTGCTTGTGTGAGTTTGTCACCAATTCGCTCGATTTATAGTTGGCAAGGCGAGATTCATTCCGAGTCAGAGTGGCAGTTGCTGATTAAAACGGATTTGGCTAAATTTGAGGCTTTAAAAACAAAAGTTCAGGAACTCCATTCCTATGAAGTTCCCGAAATTATTGCTATTCCTATTATCGCTGGCAGCGATGCTTATCTCAATTGGCTGGGACAATCTTTAAGTTTGCAGTCAAGATTTTAGTCCTAAATTATCCAATGAAGAGAGACGGAATTCCCTACTAAAAATGGTCAGAAACCTAGGAATTATGACTGGTAGGGCCGATGACGCCGACTTTGTGGCGAAAACTTAGTTCGCCGCCGAACCAGCCTGTAACGCCCAGCAAAGTTGCCACGACGATCGATATTGCTAAACCTGTATATACGATCGGCTCAGCCGGATTTCCTTGGCGCAACAGCAAGTTAATCAGGGTAAGTACCATAACCGCCACATTGCCGCCCATGTGCAACCAACCGGCACTGCGATCGCGCACTCTTTTAACTTTGAAAAAATCTAAAAAGCCCGTGATTGCGGCCAAAATCCCCGCAGCAAAACCGACACCCATTAGCCAAACCGAAGCTCTCGCCCAAAACGGATCGCTTGTCAACCAATAACCGATGTCCGCGCCGGCGGCTCCTACTAAAAAAGCTACTGGAAAGATGACGATTACGGGGTGGAGCGGATGACCTGCAACTGAAACTGTACTTGTAATGCCAGCATCGCGGTACTCTGTGTCGTCACTTTCGAGAATCGGCGGAATATTGGGATAAGGCGTACTATTTCTGGGATTTGTTTCCATGATTTCTACGATAACTTTTGTACAACAAAGCCGTTTTTATTGGATTGAACTTAATCCCAAACCCGTTCGCCATTTTCGTCAACGCGGGCCTGCCTAATTACGTCAGAAATTTCCTCAGCGTCTTTGACGTGGTGCAAAGCTTTCTTTTCCCCATCGGGTTCTTCGACGATCACATAAGTTGGAACTGTAACTACATCTCCCACGATGTCGGGTACGTGGTCTACCGCCAGTTGCTGCGCTTTTTCTTCAATGGTTTGCGGTTTGTCGGAAATACGATCGCCCGGATTGACCGTGCGCTCCATATCTTTGCCTGGTTTGTCGATACTCATAAAAACCTCTCTGGTATTTCTAATTTTTTGCTGACTCTAATTCATACTATTGAACGAAAAATCTCTCTACGCAAACATCTCCCGACGGGTGGAAGTTTCAGTTAGGGCGATCGCAGGCAGCCTCTACCTACAGGAAGAGGCTTTGCGGCTTGTTCCAAAAAAACCTAAGCTAAAATCGAAGCACGATTTTTTCCTTCCCTTTGAGTTGCCCATGAAAAGTTACGATTGGATTGTTGTCGGCGGCGGTATTACGGGTGCGTCACTGAGTTACGAACTTGCCAAAAAAGGTTTTGCTGTGCTGCTTTTGGAACGAGATGCTACCATGCAAAATGCTACTCGTTTTAGTTATGGCGGCTTGGCTTATTGGTCGGGAACGACTGATTTAACGCGGCAATTGTGTCGGGAAGGTATCGAACGCCACCGCAATTTATCAGCCCAATTAGATGCTGAGACTGAGTTTCGCGAGTTGGATTTGTTGCTGACAATTGATGCAGGCTCCGATGTCGAAAAAGTGGCGGCTAATTACGCGCATTTTGCAATTGTTCCGCAGCTTCTGAGTGTTGCAGAAGCTGGCGAGTTGGAACCTTTGCTGAATAAAAGTGCGATCGCCGGAGCTCTGACTGTGCGTCACGGTCACATTTCGCCGACTGCCACAAATAAAGCTTATTGTCAAGGGTTTCTGCGGTTGGGAGGAACTAGAGAATTTGCTGAAGTAATTGGGTTTATAGAAGAGGGAAATCGGATTTCGGGAGTTAAGACGGCACAGGAAAGTTATGCTTGCGAAAATACGGTTATTTGTGCTGGAGGTTGGAGTCGGAGTTTGCTGAAAGCCGCTGGTGTTTCTGTGGGAGTTTATTTTACTCGCACGGAGATTTTGGAAACTTCACCTGTGGATTTGGAACTCAGAACTTTGGTGATGCCTGCGGTATTAAAACGTTTTGAATTGGAAGCTGAATCGAGTAGAATTGAGGTGGATTTTCTTTGGGATGAACCGGGTAAAGAGTTGCTGTCGCCGATTTTAGATTCGGGTGCAATTCAGTTTAATGATGGCAGTTTGCGGATCGGGCAATTGTCGCGCACTTTGAGCGATTTGAATGCTAAAGTCGATCGCGAAACCAGCGAAACGGCAATTCGTGCAGGCATCGGCAAAGTTTTGCCTGATTTGGCAGGTTTACCTGCAACTTGGCACGAGTGTAGTGTGGCATTTAGCGCTGATAATTTGCCTGTAGTGGGGCCGATTGCCGATCGCCCCGGATTGCACGTTTTTTCGGGTCTCAGCAATCCTTTGACTATTGTACCTGCTTTAGCTGAGCGATTTGCTAATTGGGCGGGGGGAGAAGAAGATAGGGCGATCGAGCTTTTGTCTCCCAATAGATTTGCTTAAAAATGATATCATGTCCGGCCTGATTGAGACTTGTATTAATTTTGTAGGGGCGGGTTCACTAACAATAATTGCCTGTAATCTACAATCTCATAAACCCGCCCCCCCGATACTTTTATCTCCTCTCCGTTGAATTGTCCGCGATGAAATTCTGTCGCGTGGTGGGGGCGGGTTTATGTAGATTGTTAGTCTGGATTATAGATTGTTGGTGAAACCCGCCCCTACAAGTATTGTGCTTATTTTACCGGACATGACTACTGACTACTGACTACTAACTACTAACTAAAAAAGGCAGGGTGATAATAAATGTAGTACCTTTGCCGATCGCACTTTCCACACTTATTGTACCGCCGTGCAGGTCAACAATGTGTTTGACAATGCAAAGTCCCAAACCCGATCCTTTAATGTTGCCTACATTAGCACCCCGTTCAAACTGCTGAAATAGTTTTTCTTGATATTCCGCTGTCATCCCAATTCCCTCGTCTCGAACGCACAAAATTATTTGTTGGTTTTCGCAGCTTAAGTCTAAACTTACCTTGCCACCGTTCGGAGAATATTTAATAGCGTTGGAAAGCAAATTAGTCAGAAGGTGGTGCAGTAATTTTGCATCAAGATTGGCGTGCAGCGGGTTTGTGTGACTGCAGAAATGTATTAGGTGTTTGTCGGTGACGATAGGTTGCAGTTCTTCTAAAATAGAATTGCATAAATCCGTCGCATTAATCCGATTTAAATTTAAAGAATTTTTTCCTGATTCGGCTTTGCTAAGCATTAAAATATCTTCCAGCAGCCCGCTCATATTACTGACTGCTTTTTTAATGCGATCGACATTTTTATGGGTAGTTCCGGGGCTTCTATGCAAGTCGCTATCTTCTAGCATTTCAGCCGACAATTGTATGGTAGTTAAAGGAGTGTTTAAATCGTGGTAAGCCATTGAAATAAAGCGGGATCTATCTTCATTTTTTTCTGCTGCTAAAGCCATTATTTTTTTGAGACTAACTGCTTCTTGATGTTTGCTCAGTGCTATCTTGATAGTGGCGTGCATTTCTCTTTCTTTAAAGGGCTTTAGCAGGTAGCCGTAAGAACCGGTATTTTCGGCTCGCTGCAAAGTTTCGTCGTCAGCATAGGCAGTTGTATAGATAATTGGTATATCTAATTCTTGATGAATTATTGCTGCTGTTTCTATGCCGTCAATGTCGCCTTTGATAACTATGTCCATTAAAATTAAATCGGGTCTTAGTTCGCGGGCGCGCTGGATGGCATCCGCTCCTGAAGAAACGATATCGGCGATTAGATATCCCAATTTTTCTAGTTTTGGGGATAAACTTTTAGCAATTAATAGTTCATCTTCAACAATTAAAATATTAATTGGCTTTTCGACCAAGCTCATATTGTTACAATCTTTGACAGTAGTTTAACTCGTTAAATCTTAAGTGAAATGATGTTCCCAATTCTCTGGATATTTCGATGGTTCCTTCTAACTGCTCGGTTAAAGTGCAGACAACTTGAAACCCCATTGAGTGAGTTTTACGAAAATCTAACTTTTCAGGAAAGCCAATGCCGTTGTCCTTAACTAAGAGGTTGATTGCTCGATCGCCCGTTTGATAATAGCATTCTACACTAACTGTACCAGTTGTGCCATCAGGAAAAGCGTGTTTCAGCGTATTTGAAACCAATTCATTGGCAATTAAACCGCAGGGAGTAGCAGTTTCAAGATTTAGGGAAATTGGCTCAGCTAATACCTGCAACTGAATTTTGTTGTTGCTAATATTGTAAGAGTGAAACAAGTTACTTACCAAATCTTCAAGATATTCGCCAAAATTAATTTGCGCTAGGTTAGTCGATCGGTACAGTTTTTCGTGAATCAGAGCCATAGAATAAAGGCGATTCTGACTTTCTTCAAACATTTTGCTTACTTGGGGGTCGGCAACTGTGTTTGATTGCAATTCTAACAGACTGGCAACTACGCAGAGGTTGTTTTTGACGCGGTGGTGAATTTCTTTGAGCAAAATTTCTTTTTCTTTGAGAGAGTTTTTCAAATTTGCTTCCGCTTGTTTGCGATCGCTCAGTTCAGCTTGCAGTTGCTGGTAAAGTAGAGATTGCTGAATGGCGATCGCCAATTGATTCACCAACTGCTGAAATAAATTGATTTCCGATTCTTGCCACTCACGAGGGCGATCGCATTGGTGGGCAATCAGCAATCCCCAAAGTTGGCTGTGCTGAATAATCGGCACTACTAACTTTGCCCTAACTTGAATCTCTGTCATAAACTGGGCCACACAAGCTGTAAGGTAAGGAGAATCTAGTGCACAGATCGCAGAAACTCGCCCTTCCAGATAAAGCTGATAACTTTGGGCCGGAAAAGCCTCTTCGCCAAAACATCTATCCATCAATTGGCTGCATCCTTCTGCCACGGCTTCAGCAATGACTCGACCCCCGTTTTCGGGTAAAAGTTGATAAACCAAAACTCGATCGGCTAATAATACTTGCTGGAGTTCCGCAACCGTGGTGTTGAGAATTTCCTCTAATTGCAAAGACTGGCGGACGCGACGGGCGATCGCCTCTACAAGCCGTTCTTGCTCGAACTGCTGCCCCCTAGCGAGTTCGGCGTGTTTAGAATTGCTGATATCAGCAGCGTAACCAATAATTTCGAGCGGAATTCCCCTGCTGTCAACCAATAGTTTTAGTTCCGTCCTTAGCCAGCGGTAAATACCGTCTTGGTGTAGAAAACGGTACTCGCAAATGCAATTTTTATCCTCTGATAAACCACCAACATTTACTAGAAATTGTGACCGATCTTCAGGGTGAATTCGATTCGACCAAAATTTAGAATCGGCTAACACTTCTTGGGGTTCGTAGCCAACGATTGTCTGAACGTTGTCGCTGATGTAAGTAGTACAAAAGTCCCCCGTCGGTGCGGCTGTAAAAATGACCGCGGGATTAGAACCAAGTAAAAATTGCAGGCGTTCTTTTAACTGCTGAAATTCCATTTCTGCCCGCTTACGATAACTGATATCTTCGATCGCCCCCATGCTGTAGAGAGGAATGCCCTCGCGATCGCGGATCAGCGTCACCGTCAAGTTTGCCCACATCAGCTCTTTATTCTTCTTAATCAACCGTTTTTCCCTTTGGAAGCGAGAAATATGGCCCTCTACCAACTGCTTGACTTGCTCGACATCTGCGTGTATGTCTTCTGGATGCGTGAGTTCACTAAAAGTCATGCTAGCCAACTCCGAATCGCTGTAGCCCAACATCTGGCGGTGAGCTTCATTCACTTTGATCGTGCGGTAGTCGCGCACGCTTGCCAAACCAAGCGCGATCGGAGCATCGTCAAATAAGTTGCGAAACTTTTCCTCGCTCTTTTGCAGTGCAGCTTCTGCGTGTTTGCGAGCGGTAATGTCTCGGGCGACCCACATCACCCGATCGAGCTCCAGCGGCGAAATACTCGCATCAAACCAAAATAATTTGCAGCCAATTTCCATCCTGTATTCAACTCTGTGGGTTTCCCCAGATGCCAATGTTTGGCGAATGTGGGTCAGGGCAAAATTAGCTTCCGCTTCTGGGAAGATTTCGGCGAGGGTTTTGCCTAGCACTTCAGGAGCGGGTTTGTACAGCAGTTCGGGAGCCGTGGGGGCGATTTTGAGGTAGCGACCGCTTGCGTCGAAAACCAGCACGATATCCGTCATGGCGTTAAACAGCGCCAGCATTTCGGCTTCGGAGTTTTGGAGTTTTTCTTCGGTCAATTTGCGCTCGGTAATGTCGGTGTCAGTGCCAGTCAGGCGCAAGGCCTTGCCAGAAGCCGATCGGATCGCGCTGCCGCGGGCCAGTATCCAGCAGGTGCTGCCGTCTTTACGCAGCATCCGGTGTTCTACTTCAAAAATTTCTGTCACACCCTCTAGATAAGCATTTACTGCTTCGGCGACGGCAACTCGATCCTCGGGATGAACGTGAGACACCCAATCTTCCATGCGGTTGGGAATCTCTGCGTCCTGATAGCCCAACAAAGCTTTCAAAGACGGAGCAATGTAGATTTCGCCGGTTTCCAAATTCCAGTCCCAAACCCCCACTTTGCCCGCCGATACAGCCATTTCGTACCATTGTGTCCGCTGCTGGACTCGCATTTCTAACTCTGCATTGAGCTGCTGCAAAGCGATTTCTGCTTGTTTGAGATTTGTGACATCCCGGCCTGCTGCTTGATACTCGACGATTTGTCCGCTGTCGTCGAATATAGCCCGATCGATCCACTGCTGAGTGCGAACTTCCCCGCTCGGCAAAATGACTCGGTGTTCGCACGTAAAAACAGGCTTGTCGGGAGATAATAAATTATATTGCTCCAGAAAAGATTCTCGGTCTTCCTCTAAAATCAGCGACATGAAGCTGTTGCCGAGCAAGTCTTCTGGTTCCACGCCGAAATAGCGGCAGTAAGCTGGATTGACAAAAGTGATTTTACCGTCGGGGAGGTAGCGGCAAATCAGTTCGGTTTGGTCTTCCACAATCGCCCGGTAGCGCGCTGCGCTCTGCTGCAGGGCATTTTCGGCATTTTTGCGATCGCTGACTCGTTTTTCTCGTTCACAATTGCCGTCTAACAGTTCGGATTGTTCTTGCAGTTTTGCCACTTCTTGATGCAGTGTCTCGATCCAGCTATACATTGCTGGGCGAATCCTTTTTTCGCTGACTAAACCTACGAGCAGACCCCGTTCATCCACAATTGGCAAGCAATCGATCGAGTATTGACAAAATAGCTTAAATGCGGTAGTAATATCCGTAAATTCTGATTCTTTTAAGACAATTAAATTCCGCGTCATGGCGTCGGCAACTTTCATGCCTTGCCATCCGTATTCGGCCGCAGCTAAGTTGAGCACATCTTCCGGGCTTAGCAGTCCGACTAGCTGATTTTCATCGACAACTAAGACGCAACTAATCGATGCTTTTACAGTTGCGTTTGAGTCGGGCAATGCAGGTGAATTAGGCAGCGGGCAAGGGTCGATCGCCCGACGGATCAGGGCGATCGCATCTCCGAGGCAAGTGGAGGGCGCAACCGTCACAGGGTGGCGATCGACAGCTTCGTCGGGCGATCGTAAATTTGCCGACAAATTAGCAAGTTCCATTAGTCTTGGTCAAAAAGTATTGTTAATTAACTTTAGCAACACTTTTAGTCATCAGCCAGATGACTGATTACTGATGAGCTGCCTGACTCTCGACCAAGGAGAATATAAGTTTTCATTCCCCCTTTGCCTTTAACTTCAATTATTCCTCGCTCCTGAAACAAATATTTATTTTCCAACAATTTATAAGTAGTTTCGCTCACTTGAATCCGCCAAGGCAAACCCTGAGATTCCATGCGGGAAGCAATATTTACCGTGTCGCCCCATAAATCATAAATAAACTTCTTTATACCAATTACTCCGGCAACAACCGGGCCGCTGTGAATGCCGATGCGAATGCTAAAATATTTATTATGGCTAGCATTAAATCTGGCTATTTCTGCTTGCATATCTAGCGCCATTTGGGCGATCGCCTCTGCGTGGTCTGCCCTGGGTTCAGGCAGCCCTCCTACTGCCATGTATGCGTCGCCGATGGTCTTGATTTTCTCTAAACCGTGCCGTTCGCACAAAAGGTCAAATCCTGAGAAAATCTGATTGAGGAGATCCACGAGTTCGATCGGATTCATGACGGCAGACAAAGCCGTAAACCCTACAATGTCAGCGAACAAAACAGTCACTTCCCGAAAGTATTCGGCAATAGTAGTTTCGTTTTGCTTGAGGCGTTCTGCTATTGCCTTGGGCAAGATATTTAACAGCAGCTTTTCTGATTTTTCTTGTTCTTCCCGCAGGGCATCTTCTGCTTGTTTGCGTTCCGTAATGTCGTGGTAACTCCAGACTCTGCCGATAATTGCATCTCCCAGCCGCTGCGGTTCCGAATAGCGTTCAAAAAATCTGCCGTCTTGAAATTCCAACAAGTCGTAACTTTCGGCTTCTGGCTGCTCGTAAAGCGATTCTATTCTCTCTTGAAATGCTTGGGGATCTTTGAGTTGGTTCAGGACAAAGGCGATCGTTGTGGCGTCGTCTCGCAGTGCCATCACTTCGTTAGGTATGCCCCACATTTCCACAAATTCTCGATTGAAAGTGACTATTTTTCCGCTTCTGTCAGTAGCTAAAATACCGTCAGCCGTAGAATCAAAAGTTGCTTGCAGCAGGGACACAGATTTTGCAAGGGCGTCTTCTGCCATCTTGCGAGCAGTAATATCTCGCAAAATAGCGCGAATCGCTACTAGCGAACCTTCCGCAAATTTACAGCTTATGCTGCCTTCCAGCCAAATTCGCTCGTGATTTTTAGTAATAAAGATTCCTTGAATAGAGTCGGGATATAATGTCTTTTCATTGACATTATTTTGGTTAATAGCTTGATACAATATATCCAGAGACTCTTGGGAACTGTTGGGATGAATGATATCAAAAACAGTCATTTGAGCAATTTCTGCTTCGCTGTAGCCCAGAGTTTCCCGCCAAGCCCGATTTACATACAAAAAATGACCGTCGGCTCCAATACTTTGAATTAAGTCACTAGCATTTTCAAATAAATCTCGCAGTTGTTCTTCGCTTTCTCGCAACGCTATTTCCGCTTGCTTGCGCTTGATAAATTGACCGATTTGGCTGCCGATTGTCGCCATTGTCTGGAGCAATTCTTCATCAAAACACTGCACTTCCAGGCTGAAAAAAGTCATCACCCCCAACACAGACCTTGCAGAATTTTCATGGTCGTAGTCCCCCAAAATTGGGAAACCAAAAGCTCCGTGGAGTCCTTCTTCAGCAGCGATTTCGCGGCGCATACAACTGTCGCTTTTTGTGACATCGGCAATCCATTGAGAGGAACCGCTGGCCCAAACGAAACCGGGTAATCCTTCGCCCAAGGCACAAGTCATTTGTTCGGTAAATTCGGCAAATTTGGGAATAGAAACTGAGCGTTTTGTCCAACTGGCTACGCAGCGAAGCAAATTCGGGTCGGAAACCGCAGTTATTCTCTTAGTTTCTGACAGCAGTTTTTCCCCAGATTCAGGCATCCAAAGTTCGGCAGTATCCCATCCCAAGCTGTCACAAATTACGGGGAGAATTGCTGCGATCGCCCTTTTGACTGTTTCGCATTCCGAAAGGATGCGAGTGGAAACATATTGGACTACTTTTCGCTTGCTTGCTCGCTGTTTATCCGTAACATCGCGACCGATATACACGAAATCTTGAAGGGCGGCAGAAGATGCAGAAATCCCTTGAATTTCACTCGGAATAGCCGTACAGGAAAAGGAAACTGTTAGCTTTTCTCCGGTTTTTGCCGTGCAATTTACTTCGGCGTTAGTTTGCGATTGTTGAGGCTCCTCTTGGCTGACTGCTTGCAAAGATTCGCCAACAGCAGCAATAGCGTCTATTTGCTGACCTACTAATTCCGATTCGCTGTAACCGAACAAATCTTGAGCCGCTTGATTGACTTTTTTAATTTTTCCCGCTGCTGTTGTTACCAACAAAACTTCGGCCATTGAAGTAATAATCTTTTCAACATAATTATTAGTAGCGGCTAAGGTACTCAATAAAATATTCATTTCATTGGTAGCTTGGACTAGAGTTTGCTCTAAAGCCATCCTGTCGCTTACGTCTTCAAAAAATACAATTAATCTGGGTTCGTTATCGTCATTGCTGAACTCGACGATATACATATCAAAATAAAGCGGCGAGCCATTTTCTAATACCCGCGTTATCGCTTTTAATTCAAAATTTGGCATCCGCCCTTCAAAAATATCGATTAAAATTTCTTCACTTCCCACCAATTCTGGAAAGGGAATGCGGACATCGTTGCCTGCTGCTACTTCATCGGGACAGTCGGCAAACCGCTGCACTTTGAGAGATGTTTCTTGGATAAAAAAGTCTTTATCCAGTGCTAGGTACTCCAAGTGGGGGGGAACCAACAGTTTTTTTAACAGGGTTTTCATGTGAGATTTTGAGTAGTGAATGCGCCCTCGGTATCTAATATCAATTCTCGCCTCGTTTTGCAACAATGATGAGCGATCGGGAAAGTTTCCTCAACTATTTGTAAGGTGCGTCGCTGCGAGATTGTCGCTTTTTTGAGGAGTTAAGGGTGGCGACGCACCCTACGGCTAATGTTGCATAATTTCTGAGAATTAGTATAATCATCTGAGATTAATCTATTTATCTCTGTTTGTAAAATGGAATTTTGACGATAAAAGTAGTCCCTAACCCTATCTCGCTGGAAAATTCGATTTGACCTCCGTGCAAATCTACACACTGCTTGACTATGGATAAACCCAGTCCTGTACCTAGTATTTTTCCGACATTTTTGGCTCGATAATAAGATTCAAACAGTTGTTCTTGGTCTTCGAGAGGAATGCCCATGCCTGCGTCTTTAATTTTAAATATAGCTTCTTCATTATTCTGACAATTTAATTCAAAATAAATATGACTGCCGATCGGCGAATATTTGACAGCATTTGATAGCAAATTTGTCAAGATGTGCTGCAGCAATTTTGGATCTAGTGCGGGGAACTGTTCCGTTTCCTGCGAGTCATTATCATTTTGTTTCGCGGGCGTAACTAATTCTTGATAAATAAAGTTAATTGTATGATTTTTTCCATAACTAATTTTAATTGATTCTACTAACTCGCTGCAAAATTTTTTTAAGTCAACTGGTGCGGGATAGAATTCGAGTTTTCCTGCTTCGGCGCTGCTGAGCAACCGCACGTCATCTAATAGCTGAGCCATTTGTTGAGATGCTGATTTAACGTGTTGCAGGTATTGTTGTTTTTCCGCGTGGGTGATATCGTCGCCGTAGTCTTGGAGGATTTTAGTAGCAAATAATACTGTACTTAAAGGATTGCCAAATTCGTGAGCAATCATCGAGAAAAAACGAGATTTTACCTGTCTGAGTTCTTGCTCTTTTGCCAAAGAGCGGCGAATTTCTATTTCTTGTTGTTTGCGTTCTGTGATGTCCCTACCTATATAAATGAAATCGTAAAGTCCCTCTAATTCTGTCTGAACTGCCGAACAGGAAAATTCTACCCAAATTTTTTCTCCTGCTTTAGTAGTGCAGACTATTTCTAGTTCTCTACGTAGCTCTTTTTGAGACAAAATATATCGGTGGCGAGCTTGGTAAATTAATGTTTCTTCGACTACTATTATGGACAGGGGGTTGCCGATTAATTCTGCTTCGTTATACCCAAATAACCATTGGGCAGATTGATTGATTTTTTTGATATTTCCTAATGTTGTTGTCACCAACAAAGCATCACCCATCGAACGAATAACTTTATCTATATAATCTTTAGAAGCGGCTAAGGCACTAACCAAAAGATTAGCTTCATTCGCCCTCTGAATCAACGATTGCTTCATGACCATCTTTTCGGTGGTATCTTCAATCAAAATTAGCAATTTACTTGGCACATCTTCTTGTTCTTCTTCATATTTGATAGCCAACATATCAAAGTATAAAGGGCGGTTTGGGTCGGCAAACCGAGCGATACCTTTGACTTCAAAACCGGGCAGCCGTCCCATAATGATGGACATGAGGATATTTTCAATGCCAATCAGTTCGGGAAAACTCAGGCGAGCATCTGCACCGGGTATAGCCTGGCCCGGAATATCAGCATAATGCTGCACTTCGGCGGAGGTTTCCTGAATGATGAAATGGTGATTTACTATAAAATACTGTGTTTGTCGCGGGCCCAACAGCTTTCTTAACAGGAGGTTCATACTTGTTCTACCATTGTGTAAGCTAGTTTGTAGAAGATTTCGTCAACATCTTTGCCTGTTTTAGCAGATGTCGTGTAAACTGCTATTACTTTGTCTTGACATATCGAATGGGATATTTCTACTAGCAGCGCCAATTTTTCCTCGTCAATCAAGTCTACTTTGTTCAAAGCCACAATAATTAAACCTTTAGGATTGACTGAAGAAAAAAGCTGAATGTGTTCGGAGATTCGCTCAACTGTTTCGGAGCGGCTGACATCGGCAACGATTAAAACGCCGCTAGCTCCCTGCAAGTAAGTCGGTGCTATTCCTTTGAATTTTGTATGCCCTTCTAAGTCCCAAATTAGCAACTGTGCAGTCACATTTTCTCGCTGTTTTACGCTTTCTAATTCTAGGCTTTTGCGGGAAATTTTTACTCCCACAGTAGAGAGGTATTCGTCGCTGAATTGCCGATCGACAAAACGGCGGATCAGGCTAGTTTTACCCACCCCGAAATCCCCAATCATGCACATTTTTTTAGATATAGTAACTGACATAATTAGTTGCTGTTTATGGTCTTAGTTATTGGTTCAAATAGCACACATCTGCTTAAAAGTAGCGGTTGATTGGGTTCCAAGCCGGAAGGAGGATGTGGGCTGCCAATCGCGACAAGGCGCTTGGGGTCAGCACCTTGCCGCACTAAAGCCTCTTGCACTGCTGTGGCACGCTGGAGTGACAACCGTTGATTTGCGGCAAGTTCCCCAGTTCGATCGCTGTGCCCAATTATCTTAATATGTTTTTGAGGATATCGATCCATGAAATTTTTGACACGGGCGATGATTTCTTCATATGTAGATTCTAATTTTGTGCTTCCTGGCTGGAAGTAGATGCGGGTTGTAATTTTAAGAGGCTCTAATTTAACAGTGCTGATGACCGACTCAACACCGGGAATTTGCTTCAGGGACTGAGCTATTTTCTGTGCGTCTGCACCGTCTCTAACTGTACCCTCTACTGTAACTTTGCGATCGCGATACCGACTAGAAATAGAAACGCCCGACAAGCGGTTCAAAACAGCGGTAATCCGCTGCAACTCGGCCCCTGCCAAAACGGGATCGGGAGGTACATCTACAGCAACAATTTTATTGTCTAATTTCAGATTGGGTGCAGTTGATGCAGCTATTTTTGCAGCTTTTGCCCGCAATTCTGCATTTGGCAACTTTCCGGTTAATTTGAGAGTGTTGCCCTCAACGTCGGCGTTTAAGCGGTAAACCGCTAATTCTGGGGTCGATGCTAAAGCTAAAGCGGTATTTGCGGCAAGGCGGAGGTCAATGCTGTGGCGGTACTGATAATTTCCCCAAGGTACTAAGATTAAGCTCAGGGCGACTAAACCGATACCCGCTAGGGCGATCGGGGGTTTTGTTGATTTTTCCCTTTGCAGCGGGTCGAATAAACTTTTTATACAGGGGTGCAGCGAATCCGGTATAGTACCGGGGTCGCCGTTAAACTCGTGAATTACTTTAGCATAATTAAGGATGAGATTACTAACTGTTTGCCGCAGTTTGTTGATGAAAGACTGTGGCGGTTCTCCTTTAATCACGACTGCCATGTAGCAATATCCCGCTACTTCGAGCATAATTTTTGAGTCGCCGTATTCAATTTGATTTAGTTCGGAAACTTCTCCGGGCTGCACGATGCACTCGTTAACAAAGCTGCGAATAGCGGTGAGCATTCCTGCTACCATTTCTGATTCTAACTGGTAGCTTTCTGAGTTTTGAAATTCGGAAATTATCAAGCCTGATGCTTTATGAATTAAGAATGCTGCTTGGACGGTAAAGGGTATTGATTCTTTGAGGATTAATTCTGCTTCGGAGACTCCTTGTACTTTGGATCTAATTTTGCGCTGAACTCCTTCAACGCTGAGGGCGTTTGACACTTTTTCATTGATTGTCTTGATAGCTTCTGCCATGTATCGGGAAATAGTATTGCCAATTACGGGATAGAGGGCATCCACCATTGCGTCGCGTTCGAGTTCAATTTGGGCTGTAATCGCTTTGCCCATTTCCGGGGCGAGGGCTTGAGCGATCGACTCTTGGTCAAGGCGAATTTGCTCTTTAATTGCCAGACCAATTTCTGGGGCGATCGCCTTAGCAATATCCGCTGGCGAATTAACTATTTGTTGAGCAAGTGCGTCGGGAAGCAGCTCAGCTATTGCCGCACTCATTGCCGACTTGTTTTCGACAGTTTTTGCCCTAATCACTTCGTCAATAATCGGCACGATCGCCTTAACAACTTCTTCCCTGGAATCGGCGACTTTGCGACTGAGAATTTCTGCGATCCAAGGTAACATCAACTCAATCAACTCTTGGGGATCGTAGATTTGGTGCTCCAATTTTCCTAATTTATCGTCGATTGTTGCCATCAGGTGGCGCACACCCGGCAAATCGTTTTCTGCCAGCAGATTTTTGACTTGCTCGATATCTGATATTTTTGAGCCAAAAATCAGATTTTGCAGCGTTTCCATCGCGCTGTCTGCTTCATTTAAATCCTGTTTAATTTGACCTAATATTTCTGCTGGCTGCGATCTCGTTGTCGGCTGTTCTACCAAGTTTGGCATCGATTGAAGCGAAGAAGCAACCACCGGATCTAAATATGCAGTTGATGGTGGATCTGAGACTTTGGAAAATATGGGATTATGGGAAATTTCCGAGGATTTTGACTCGGAATCGGTTGCGGAAACATCTTGTTGCGGATGGAACCCCTGGGATTTTTGAGCCTCTACGTAATGTAGAGAATCTTTTATTGTCAAGTTAGACAATGCTTCGACAGGCTGTGATTCCTCCTCCAAATCCGGCTGGGCGATCGCGGAAACATCTATAGTTTTAGCTGAGGAATAGTCTTTTTCCAGTTCTGAAGTGTTGAGTTTTTGAGTAGCGAATAGCAAACTTTTGAACTCATCTTTAACATCCCACGAATCGCCAGACTCCGGTTGGTGAGATCCAGTTTCGGGTACACTCGCTGCAACTTCCTCTGGCGCTTGCTCAGAAATACCCAACAAATCCATCAACCCGCCGAGGGCCCCAGCTTGATTATTTTTGTCGCTGCTGTCATCTTCGGGCTCTGCATTTTGCTGGTTGGAGCCTGCAATAATTTTGAGATCGACTAACAGATTCAGCAAGGGTTCTAGCTGGGTTGCTGCATGGGAAGCAGACTCGTCAGGTTGAGAAACAAAACCCTCTAACTCATTTTCGTCAGCCGGATTTTCTTTCGGTAAAGCCATGCGTTATTATCCGTTATGGTGGCGCTCCGGCAACAGAAACTCGGTATTTAACTTATTATCCGCAACGCCTTTAAGTTCGGGGACAAATTCTGTTCCTTTGAGCCTCATGCCGAGTTCAAACAGAATTTCTGCCATGTCGTCTCTAGAAACTTTAACATCTCTGAGCATAGAAAAGCGACGATCGAGTTCTTCAAAAACCTGTGTTTTCAAAGTGCGGGTTTCTTCAGATAGTCGCTCTCTGGTTTGGGAGAGTTCGTCACGCAGCGAACTGGTTTGATTGTCTATAGCCTCGTCGAGGGCTTCCATGCTGCTGGAGAATTTGCGGTTAATGCGATCGACTTGCTGGCGGATGTCTGCGCTTTCTTCTTGGGTGTTTGAGGTGAGCGATTTAACTTTCTTTTCTAGCGAATCAACTGCAGCCCTCATTTCTCCTGAAAGAACTGTTTTTACTTGTTCGATGCGAGTTTGCATATCTTGCTGCATCATCGACAAGTCGGAATCTATTTTATCGAAGCGATTATCGTATTCTCTAAGCTGCGATCCAAAAATTATATCGCGGATCTGGTCGATATTTCCCAGCCGTTCGCGCATTTCTTCTTTAGTTATTTCGGCCATAATACCTGAAATCTCCGGAGATTGTGAGTTTAAGAAATGTGCTAGTGATTTACTACCGTTGTTGGTGGCACTAGCTTTTTTGAGTGGGCGGACTTTTATTGTTTGAACTCTCACCCCTGCGTCGGGGATGGGATTTTTTAGAGTCTTGACTCTAAATATCCTGAGATTCAAATTTTTGAGCCTGGTCTTGTCACCAAAAATGGCTGTTGGCTATCCTTGGCTTGCAGCAAGCTCATAGAAGCGTTGATTTTGCTGCTATAGAGCACAGCGGGGTAGGTTTTAATGTCTAGACTGACATCCTCAATGATATCCCATCTTGACAGTGTCTCATACCAAAGCGCTTGAGTCGCGGCAAAAAGCGGGCAGGCGCGCTCCACGTGCCATTATATATAATATATAACTCAAAAGCTGCACCGATCGATCGCCGATCGGCTCCGAGGGATGTTGCCTTTGACCAGAAAGCACTTATACAGCAGAACTCTGCCCCTGTCTCCCCCTCCAACCCGATCCTCCTCTGATCGCCCTATAAAAATTCATTGGGCCCGATCGACAGCGATCGGACCCAATAATATGAGAGCTTTGTTTTTTTTAACAAACGAGATGTGTTTCCGGTGGAGAACTTTTACTTACTAGGGTTTACAACTTGTGCAGCTTTACTGTTAATCCGCAACTACAACTACGTCTGACTCGACTGCGGTTTGGCTTGACTGCTCGATCGGCAGTTCGCCACTATTCCAAGTTGTGTTCGGTTAATTTCGGCTGCGCCTGGGAATCTAGACCGGAGACACCATGCCTATATCCTCGAACTTTCTTTCTAAATATAGCGACCTCCTTTCTCTTCCTGTCCCGGTGTCTATTATTAAGTTAGCACGAGCTTTCCCAGGAGTAAAGCACTATTTGCAAAACTTGATAGCTCTTTACATTACTAAGTATAATGATATGAATATCCAAATAGATGTAAGTTAGCACTCACGCACTCGCCCACAAAGAAACCGGGTTTTTTCACCGAGATTGAGGATTTACAGCCCGTGTATTTTCGTTGAAAAACCCGGTTTCTGGACACCCGTGCAAAAGTCCTATAAATTCTATTGTTGCTACATCTTTACATACTTAACACTTCTTGTCATGTCTATTTCTCCTAAGTTTCTCAGTGGCAGCCAAATCCGCCAAACATTCCTCGACTTTTATGCTCAGCGGAGACATAAAATCTTGCCGAGTGCTTCTTTGGTGCCCGAAGATCCGACAGTGTTGCTGACGATCGCCGGAATGCTACAATTCAAGCCGATATTTCTCGGACAGCGCGCCGCCGAATCACCGCGCGCCACGACTTCTCAAAAGTGCATCCGCACCAACGACATCGAAAACGTCGGCCGCACCGCCCGCCACCATACGTTTTTTGAAATGTTGGGTAACTTCAGTTTCGGGGATTATTTCAAGAAACAGGCGATCGCCTGGGCGTGGGAACTTTCCACGGAAGTTTTCGGTTTACCAGCGTCCAATTTAGTTGTTAGCGTTTTCCGAGAAGATGACGAAGCTTTTGCGATTTGGCGCGATGAAATTGGCATTCCGGGCGATCGGATTCAGCGCATGGGAGAAGATGACAATTTCTGGCAATCCGGCCCGACTGGCCCCTGCGGCCCGTGTTCGGAGATTTACTATGATTTCCACCCAGAAAGAGGCGACAATATTGACCTCGAAGATGATAGCAGGTTTATCGAATTCTACAACCTGGTTTTCATGCAGTACAATCAAGATGCAGAGGGCAATTTAACACCCTTGCAAAATCAAAATATTGATACTGGCATGGGACTGGAACGGATGGCGCAAATCCTCCAGAAAGTCCCCAACAATTACGAAACAGATTTAATTTTTCCGATCGTTGAATCGGCGGCGGAAATTGCCGGGATTGATTACCACAATAGCGATGAAAAAGTCAAGGTTTCGCTGAAAGTAATTGGCGACCACATTCGGGCTGTGGTGCACATGATTGCGGACGAAATCCGCGCGTCGAATGTTGGTCGGGGTTACATTTTGCGGCGGTTGATTCGCCGGGTGGTGCGCCACGGGCGGCTGATTGGAATTCAGGGCGAATTTACGGTGCGGGTGGCCGAAAGTGCGATCGCGCTTTCGGAAGCTGCTTATCCGAACGTGCGGCAGCGGGAAGCTCAAATTAAGGCGGAATTGGCAAGGGAAGAAGCGCAGTTTCTCAAGACTTTGGAACGCGGAGAGAAGCTGCTGGAGGAAATTGTCGATCGCACAAAACAGCAAGCAAACCAACAAATCAGCGGTCAAGATGCTTTCACTCTTTACGATACCTACGGTTTCCCCTTAGAACTGACTCAAGAAATTGCTGAGGAACAGGGAATTTCTGTGGATTTGGACGGCTTTGAAGCCGCGATGGAGGAACAGCAAACTCGCGCTAAAAATGCTCGCCAAACCATCGATTTAACCGTGCAGGGTTCTTTGGATAAGTTGGCTGAAACAATCCAAGGAACTGAGTTTGTCGGTTATGCTGAATTGTCGAGTTTAGCTGAGGTGGAAGTTATCTTAGTTGACGGCAAATCTGTCGAGGAAGCAGCCGCCGGTACTGAGGTACAAGTTGTTTTGAAGAAAACGCCATTTTATGCAGAATCCGGCGGACAAATTGGGGATAAAGGTTATTTGCAAAGCGGAGATAATGGTGATGGTTTGTTGGTGAGAGTTGATGATGTGAAGAAAGAGTCAGATTTTTTCGTGCATTTCGGCTTGGTGGAACGGGGAACCCTGAAAGTTGGCGACAGTATTACTGCGAAAATTGACAATAGCGGTCGCCGCCGAATTCAGGCAAACCACACAGCAACTCACTTATTACAATCAGCTTTGCGGAAAATTGTAGACGATTCGATTTCGCAAGCTGGTTCGCTGGTATCGACAGAAAGATTGCGGTTTGACTTCAATTCTCCGCGCGCTGTCACAGCAGAAGAGTTGCAGAAAATTGAGGATTTAGTTAATATTTGGATTGCTGAAGCCCACGCTGCAGAAGTTGCAGAAATGCCGATCGCCCAAGCGAGAGAAAAAGGCGCAACTGCGATGTTTGGCGAGAAGTACGGCGACGTGGTGCGGGTTATCGACTTTCCCGGCGTTTCGATGGAATTGTGCGGCGGAACTCACGTCAGCAATACGGCAGAAATCGGGCTGTTTAAGATTGTTTCCGAAGCGGGGGTAGCGGCGGGAACTCGCAGGATTGAAGCGGTTTCCGGTCAAGCTGTTTTAGACTATTTGAACGTGCGGGATAAGGTGGTGCGCGATTTGGGCGATCGATTTAAGGCGAAGCCAGAAGAATTGCCGAACCGGATTACTAATTTGCAGAATGAGTTGAAGGATACTCAGAAACAGTTGGCTGCTGTCAAGTCGGAATTGGCGATCGCGAAATCCGACCAGTTGCTGAGTGCGGCGGAGGATATCGGCGAATTCAAAATCATTGTAGCTCAATTGGGAGATGTGGATGCAGAAGCGCTGAAAACTGCGGCAGAAAGATTGCAGCAAAAGTTAGGAAATGCTGCGGTTATTTTGGCATCAATTCCTGAACCGGATAAGGTAAGTTTGGTGGCAGCTTTTAGTCCAGAACTCAATAAGAAAGGATTGCAAGCTGGCAAGTTCATCGGCAAAATTGCGGAAATTTGCGGCGGAAAAGGCGGCGGGCGGCCGAATTTGGCGCAAGCTGGCGGACGCGATGCAAGTAAGTTGCAAGAAGCCTTGGAAAGTGCTCGCAATTTGTTAGTTGAAGGGTTGGGGTAATTACCGTAGGGGCGGGTTCACCAACCATAATTGCCCATAATCAACAATCTCAAAAACCCGCCCCCACCCAACAAAAATCATCATATACCTAGGCCTCGTAGGGGCGGGTTCACCAACCATAATTGCCCATAATCAACAATCTCAAAAACCCGCCCCCACCCAACCATAAATCACACTGTACATGGTGCTTGTAGGGGCGGGTTCACCAATCATAATCGTCAATAATCAACAATCTCAAAAACCCGCCCCCACCAACGAAAAATACCAACCTACATTTTCCAATGCGATGCAAATTCTAGGTTGATGTGGGTTATGGGTGGTGGGGGGCGGGTTTATCTAGATTGTTGGTATTCCTTAGATATTTTTGGTGGAACCCGCCCCTACAAAATCTGGGTAAAAGTATTGTACAAAAAACTCGGGTTTTTCCCCACAAAAAATGTACAATATCCCAAACATGGGTAGCATCGAAAGGGCGATCGCATTTTATCAAGCAGCTAGTGAAGTTTACACCCGCCCTGCTTTCCCACAACAATGGGCGATGACTCAAAATAATTTGGCAAATGCTTACAAAGATAGAATCAAAGGAGAACGAGGTGAGAATACAATTGCCGCTGCCATAATCCCCGTTCCGGGCGGGCAAATCACCCGCCCCAGAAAAAGATTAGACTTAATATTGAGGAACAGACGGATCTACTTCTTGACTCCAAGCAGTAATCCCGCCCTTAACATTAATCCCCTCAATTCCAGCTTCCTTCAAAATCCCCAAAGCCTTCGCAGAACGCCCGCCCATTTTGCAGTGTGCAATCAAGCGGTGGCCGTTCAACAATTCCTTGACCTTAGCGACACCTGCGCCCTGTTCGATATCCGGCAAAGGCACCAAAACAGACCCAGGAATTTGAGCAATTTGATACTCGTTTGGATTCCGAACATCCAGCAGCAGAAAATCCTTCGCACCGCTGTCGATTAACTGCTTCAGTTCTGTGACAGTCATCTCAGAAACTTGGATTTTGGCTTCGTCTGCTTTCGCTTGAGGAATGCCGCAAAATTCTTCGTAATCGATTAACTTTTCAATTACCGGGCGCACTGGATTCGGGCGCAATTTTAACTGCCGGAACGTCATATCTAAGGCATTGTAAAGCAACAATCTGCCGCTCAAAGTAGTGCCTTGACCCAATATAATCTTGATAGCTTCCGTTGCTTGAATGCAGCCAATTACTCCAGGCAATACGCCTAACACGCCACCTTCTGCACAAGAAGGAACCATCCCAGGAGGCGGGGGTTCCGGGTACAAATCGCGGTAATTCGGGCCGCCTTCGTAGTTGAAAACTGTTGCTTGCCCTTCAAATCGGAAGATAGAACCGTAGACGTTGGGCTTGTTTAAAAGCACGCAAACGTCGTTCATCAAATAGCGAGTCGGGAAGTTATCCGTGCCGTCGATGATGATATCGTAAGGAGTGGCAATGTCGATCGCATTTTCGGAACTAACGCGAGTCTCGTACAAATCAACTTGACAAAAAGGATTAATTTCTAAAATCCGATTTTTAGCCGACTCAATCTTCGGTTTCCCCACCCAAGAAGTGCCGTGAATTACTTGCCGCTGCAAATTGGAATGGTCTACAACATCAAAGTCTACAATCCCAATGCGGCCAACACCGGCTGCCGCTAAATACAGCAGCAGCGGCGAACCGAGTCCTCCCGTACCGATGCAGAGCACGCTGGCAGCTTTGAGACGCTTCTGCCCTTCCAATCCAACTTCTGGGAGGATGAGGTGGCGAGAGTAGCGTTCGTATTCTTGTTTGTTGAGCTGGATCTCGTCCAGATTAGGATTTAGCATGATATTGTGTGTAGCGCAGATTTTGAATTACATCCTATCTGAATCTTTCGCATTTTTACGTGTTTGTTATTTTTACTAATTATTTCTTAATCTCAGTCGGTTCCACTGGGAGAATTTCCTCTGCTTGAAAGTTCCCCTCTCCGTCAAGACTCCAACTGCGGAGGTCTTCCCAACAGCCTTGTCGGACTGACACAATGATGTAAGAGTATTCGGCCCAGGCCAATGTCCGATCGCACTCTGAGGGCACAGCAGGACAATCCGTGTGAGAATGATATATACCGATAATATCCAGAGTGCGATCGCGCCCGTGTTTCATCGCCCGCAACATATCTTCGGGCTTTATAGCATATCTTCGTCTTTCTGTCAATCCTTTTTGTTCGGGCCAATTCTCCTGGGCTTCTGCACTCCAAGCATTCTCAGTCGGCCAAACTTCCACCAAAGTTTTAACACCTGCAGTAACTCGACCGAGCAACAAACCGCAGCATTCTTCAGGATAAGCGCTTTCGGCGTGGGTGCGGATGGATAAAATTTGAGATTCGGAAAGTGCGATCGATGGCATAGGATTTTATTGTAGTTTTTTTTGTAAAGTGCGATTCCCTGCGGGATAGCTACGCTTCACGGGCTGTTTTTTTACGAACCGCGAAGACGCAAAGGACATGAATAAAGACAAGAGAATGGAAGAGAAATAACTCACAAAAGTAACCTAATTAATTACCTGCACTTAGATATCTAAACGTTAGATTTTTCCAAGATTTCTCACCCTTCTTCTCTGCGCCCTCTGCGCCCTCTGCGGTTCATAAAAAAGTTAATGTAGGGTGCGCCATTGGCGCGCACCTTACCCCTTAGTTTCTGTAGCTATACAGCCCGCAATTGCAATCAAGCGGGAGTTTGCTGCAACTCAGGGCGTTCATCGGGGACGATCGCACCTTCGACAGGACACACCTGCAAACAAATACCGCAGTCAATACAGGTATCAAAATCAATCCAAAACCAATCAGTACCCTTGACATTTTTGCCCGGGCCGGGGTGAATGCAAGCAACCGGACAAGCGCCGACGCAATCAGCAATTCCCTCGCAAATATTCGTAACAATAGTGTGTGCCATAGTGTTCTCTCAAAAGATTTTAGGTAGATAGGGAATTAGCAATTAGCAATTGGCAAAACCTTCTCTAAATCAGCAGGATACATAATATCATATCGGGTGATTCTTAACCAATTACCAACTACCAATTACCAATTACCAATTAGCCTAATTTACCGTTTCAATTGTTGGCAATCCTTCGGCATTTACCCAAGCAATTTGAGCAATTCGCCGATCGCGCGCGTATTCCCGCGCCGCCTCATCTGTCTCCCGACTCTCCAAATCTATTTCCACCCGAACTAGGTGAGTAGAGTCTCGGAGTTTGCGAGCGTAAGCAAACGCGGCGGCACTAGCTTCAGGAGTTTGAGGCACAACCAACCAGTCGCTAGCGGGCGTCTGGCTGGGCAATTGCCCCTCTGTCAGCAAAACTTGGTGCAAATCTTCAATATTCAGACAAAACCCGATGCCGGGGGAATTTTGCCCTTGGGGATCGAACAGTCCTAAAAGTTGGTCGTAGCGTCCCCCTTGTCCTAAAACTCGCTGTCCTGTCTTGCTGCTGCTGACAACTTCAAACACAATGCCAGTGTAGTAGTCAAATGTTTGAATTAAACTCAAATCGAGGTGAATGTGAGATTTGAGATTGGGGATTTTTGACTGGCATTGGTGGAGCAATTCGATCGCAGATTTGAGATTGTTTAACGCGGCTTGCTGCGGCAAATCTAAATCCAGCTTAGCAACAATTGGCAACACCTCTTCTGGGCGGCCGCGCAAGTCAAATAACAGCAGTGCTCTTTCTCGCAATTCGGTTGACAGCGGCAAAGTTTCCAAGGCAATTCGATCGAGATTGGCGATCGCCCCCCGAACTTTTTGGCGCACATTTGGCGGAAACGGTTCCAGCAATCTTGCAGTCAAGCCCGCTTCTCCCAAAACCAAATGCCAGTCATCAATTTCCAAACTCTGCAAGCACTCAGACAGCAGCAGCAGCACTTCCGCATCCGCAACCGTCCCCCCCGCGCCCAGCAGTTCTACCCCAGCTTGATAGAACTCTTGTTGCCCGCCTGAGCCAGTATCTGGGCCTTTGCGGAACACGTTAGCGTTGTAGTAGAGGCGAAACGGCTGCCAGCGAGTCCCGGCCATCCGCATCGCAGCCGCGCGCGCGATCGAAGCTGTCAATTCCGGCCGCAAACCGAGTTCTCCATCCTCGGCGTCTTGCAGTTGAATTAAGGTCGATCGGTCGATCGCGCCCCCAGCCATCAAAGTCTCCAGCCTTTCTAGAGTAGAGGTAATAATCCGGTGATAGCCCCAGCGGTGAAAAACCTGCTGCAAGCGCCGTTCGATCGAAATTTTTTGAGCAACGTCAAGGGGCAATAAATCTCTTGCACCCGATGGGGGTTGGTGAACCATATCAATTTTAGATTTTAGGCTTTAGATTTTAGATTGGGCCCAGAAGCTTAGCTTTAGGGGACGGTGTTAAAGTCGAACCAGGCAAGCTTAACATTCGACTTTAACAAATTAAGGTGTCATATCAATTTTTGATTTTCGATTTTCGATTTTCGATTGGGCTTAGAAGCTTAGCTTTAGGGAACGCTGTTAAAGTCGAAGAAGGCAAGCTTAACCTTTGATTTTAACAAATTAAGGTGTCATATCAATTTTAGATTTTAGATTTTAGATTTTCGATTTTAGATTTTAGATTTTCGATTGGGGTTAGAAGCTTAGCTTTAGGGAACGCTTTTACAGTCTAACGAGGCAAGCTTAACATTCGACTTTAACAAATTAAGGTGTCCTATCAATTTTGTTTGCATCGGAATTATCATTTTCCCCCTCAGTGCGATCGTCCCCTTCTTCCTGGAGCATCCGATCTCGCGGGACGATCGCACTGACGGTATAATTCCGATGTCACCGGATTTGATCTCACCAAGTCTTGATTTTTTTGATCTAGCTCACTCCACTGCTGTACAGTTGACCATTTTCTCAATATTCAAGACTCGCGACTCACCACTTCTCACTTCTTCTTCCCGCCAAACAAACTTGCAAAAAATCCCGGTTTATCGTCACTTTTTTTTGCCTTGGCGGAAACTTGTTCCAGCTTTTTCTTAACCTCCAAAGCCGTCGGTTCTTCAGGATTTGATGCCAAAGCTTTGTTCATCTCAATTTTGGCCATTGTGGCTTGATTTTGTTCCAGGTAACACATTGCTAACAAAGCGTGGGACTGGCTGTGTTTCGGATCGACTTTCACGGCTTCTTTCAACTCTAAAATTGCTTTGGCGTAACTTTTGCTGTTCATGAATCCTTGAGCTCGGCGGCAATAGGGTTCGGCCGGCGAGTTTTGGACTTTGGGCGGAGTTGGGGTTATAGTTGGGCTTATAGTTGGGGTTGGAGTTGGGGTTGCATCTTTTATTGGGGTTGCATCTTTTATGGGTGAAGCGGGTGCAACCCCAACTCCACCAAGGCGCTCTTTTCGCAGCAGGTAAACCATGTTAAGTTCGCTAATTTGATCGATCGCCTCTTGCGTTTCCTTAACTGATTCGTACTGCTTGAGAGCTAGTTTGCTAACTGCTGTTTTGTAAGCTTCTTCCCAATCTTTAGCGGTAGCTAACTGTTTGGCTGCTTCGCTTTCAATTTGCATTTTCGCCTGTTCTTTAACAACGCGCTTGGCGATGGCTGCTAATAGCAGGCTGTATTCTTTGCGATCGCTTTCCTTGGAAAATTTGTTGTAAGCCGGATTGACTACTTTTGACAAAAATTGGTTAGCCCAATCTTTATCAGCTTGGCTTTCAAAAGAGCAAGTATCCGAATGCAACCGGCGGGCGATTTTCATGTAGCGCTTGCGGATGTCGTTAAACTCGGCGTCTAAGGGAACTCCCAAAATTGCGTGCTGATCTGTAAAGTCATACTTGAACAGCCCTTTTGTCATTTCAAAAGACATAACTTTTACTCTTCCTTTCCTGGCTTTTCACTATTCTTTAATGTAGCTTGAGTCAAGGGGTTGTGACCCCCGTACTACCCCCGATCTATTGCTGGGATGCGCTACTTCCAGGAAGATAAGGGAGGAACCGCTAGCAGTGCGCCGCTGAGTTCGGCGTGTATTTTGCCGTTCGTGGCCAAAATCCGACCCGAGTTCATCTCAAAGGCACTGCCGTCATAAGCTGTAATTTGACCTCCGGCTTCGGAGACGATGAGTACACCGGCGGCTACGTCCCAAGGGGAGAGTCCCCGTTCCCAGTATCCGTCCGATCGCCCCATCGCCAGGTGCGCGAGGTCTAGGGATGCGGAACCGCTGCGCCGCACGCCTTGGGTGAGGTGGGTGAGGTGACAGAATTCGGCATAATTATTGTCTGCTGTTTCGCGCCGATCGTATGCAAAGCCAGTGACTAGCAAGCTGGTTCTCAATTCTGAGATTTGGGAAACTTGGATGGGCGAACGGTTGCAGGTTGCTCCCAATCCTTTGCCTGCCCGAAACAATTCATTATGAAAAGGGTCGTAAATTACTCCAATTTGTGGTATGCCGTCGATTAAAAGTCCGATCGACACGGCCCAAAAAGGATATTGGTGAGCATAATTGGTTGTGCCGTCCAAAGGGTCGATCGCCCACAGGTATTTGCTGCTAGCATCTCCTAATTTGCCGGATTCTTCGGCGAGGATGCCGTGGTGGGGTACGTGGCGGCCGAGAATTTCTAAGATGACGGCTTCTGAGGCTTTGTCGGCTTCTGTGACTAAATCGCCAGATCGGCCTTTTTCTTGAATTTTTTCTAATTTTCCGCAGAAAGATTTCAGGACGGAACCGGCGGCTAGGGCTGCTTCGGTGGCTATTTCTAAGAAGTTTTGCAGTTGATTGTCTGTCATTTGTCAGTTGTCAGTTGTCAGTTGTCAGTTGTCAGTTGTCAGTTGTCAGTTGTCAGTTGTCAACAATTCCCAACTGACAATTCCCGCATTCACGATACCCGCCACGCGATCGATCCGTCCAGAAATAAAAACCTGTACCCGATGAAACTTGCCGAACGTATTTATCGGTGGGGTCAATGCTTCAATTCTTTAATCTAAAATCTAAAATCTAAAATCGATTGACTATTTCCCATTTTGCTGGCGGAATTCTGCGGGAGTTTGGCGCAAAGCTCGTTCTGGATTCCACAGGCCTTTACCCATGAGTCTCGCCCATTCTTGAGCGTTGATGAGTCGCTGCTGGTATTTGGTGTTGGGCGATCGCACTGAGGCCAGGGCATAACCTTCTTTGATTAGCTGTTCGTTGAGCAAATTTTTATCTTGCCACAAATAGGCTAGTTTGCGATCGAACTGGTCTTTCTGTTCGATGTCTGATTCTAACAATACCTGTTTTCCCCCAGTTAGCTGTTCTAGTCTTTGTTTGGCTGCTTCTCCCCAAGGCTGCTGTTTTAAATCCGGCGCATCAATACCAATCAGCCTGATTTGTTCTAATAAGGCTATTTTGTCCGCTGTACTGATAACTTCGATTGTTTGCCCGCTGATAGCCCTTTCTACTTTGGCGATCGTACCTTGGGGCATTTCTGGTTTTTGGCAGCTAGCTAGCAACAGACAAAGGGCGATCGCAAATAACCGATAGAGCATGGATAATTGGTAGTTGATAATTTATCAAATTGCCTCACTCTTCATCCAACGGCAAACCGGCTTTAACTTTACCTTTGCCGAAGTAGCGGCCGAATTGCAGTTCGTACACTTCGTCTTCGTCTTGCGTCTCTACCTCGATGTTGGAACGGGGATAGCTGACGCACAGCAGGGCATAACCTTCTTTTTGCAGTTCCACAGAAAGCCCCATTGCTTCTGGCTGGTACAGTTGCCCCGACTTGACGCGCACCGCACAGGCGGTACAAGCGCCGTTGCGGCAGGAAAAGGGCAATTCTACTCCTTGGTTTTCGGCGCTTTGCAGGATGTAGCGGTCTTCTGGTACTCGCACGGTGTGGCGATCGCCTGTCTGTCTGTTATGAATTTTAATTGTGTAAGAGTCAGTCATGGAATTTTAGATTTTAGATTTTAGATTTTAGATTGGGGTTTGGCGGGCAAACTCCTTTAGATGAAGGGGTCTGCGACACAGGGAGCAGAATTCAAGCCCCCTCGTTTGACACCCTACCCACATTAAACAGTAAATTTATGCCGTTACCCCTTCCCAAATCAGATTTGTTCTGTTAATATAGTTTAGCTGTGGCTGAATGAATTAATTTAGCCTTGGAGAGGTGGCCGAGCGGTTGAAGGCGCACGCCTGGAAAGTGTGTTTAGGGCAACTTAACGAGGGTTCGAATCCCTCCCTCTCCGTTAAACAAGCTGTTTAGGCAAAAAAAACAGCTTGCAACCAAAATCTCTGATATGAGATAAATACTTTGATTATTAGCGAGATCCCTTGAATTCTTTTAGAAAAATCAAGGGATCTCGCTTTTCTAGGGTCAGATGCCTCTGGCATGGGCATCGGGCATCGGGCATGGGTAATAGTTAGTGGTTACTGGTTAGTAGTTTTTCTAATCACAAATAACCAATCCCCTATTCCCAATGCCCAATTTCCAAATTAAATGAACAAGCTAGGTGAGATTTTAAAATAATCGCCTAGTGCCTTAGCTTGTGCCTTGCTAATCGCTCTTTTCCCATTGACAACCTCAGACACCACACCGCTCGATCCAATGATACCTACCAAGTCCGCTTGACGGGTGCCACTGGATTCCATGATGTGTTGCAAAATCTCATGAGGCTCCGATTTGTCCATCGGATAATTTTCTCTCTCGTAAACTTCAATCAGCGTGACTAACAACTTGTATAAAGCTCTCTCCTCTGGAGTGAGGTTTTTAGCGAACGTTAGCCGTTCTGCCACTGCCAGGAGGCGATCGTATTCCTCTTCGGTTTCGATCGCCATAGGAGCGATTTCTGCAAGCAAGTTGCTATAAGTGGCTCGCTCAAAAGTAAGGATCATTTTTCCATTTGTCTTTGTCGTATTCAGCGTGGGTTAGGAAATATTTGTAGTAAATAGTTTGGTTCTCGTAGTTGATGCCGACAATCAGGCGATATTCGTTGCCTTTGATATTAAAGACTGTCAAGTCTCCTACTGCTTCGGCATCCCGGTAAATATTGCGAACCTCCTCCAGATTCTGCCATTCTGCTTGCTTTACAGTTGCGTTCCAGCTATCAATTTGATTTTTGACATCGGGATACTGGGCAGCATCTTTACGGAGGTTGCGGAGCGAAATTAAGTGCATCGGTTTTTCTGTTATTTTTTATTGTGTTTTGCATAGTGATTGCTAATTGTTGACAGTTTGGCGTTGCTGATTCGCGGTATGAATCAACTTTTCCCTTGAAGTTACAAAACTCACCCTCAAGCGGGCTTATAGCAATTGGGAAATCTTGAATTCATACGGTGAATCAGCAACGCCGACAGTTTTGCTTGCATACTATGCTTATACTCTCATTTTGAGAGGAAAACGTCAAGGCCCGATCGAGTAAAAATTCTTTAACGCACTCCAAGTGGGTTTTCTCTGTGTAGGCGCGGTGGGAAACCGCAGGCTTTATCTTTAATCCCACTCTTCCTCCCCCGACTCGATCCTCATCCTGTAAAAAAAGCTTCTAGCAGCGTGGTTCGGGCGAGATCCTCGCAAATCAGAGTCAGCGTTTTAGCAGAGGCTCTACGCACCACAGGGTTGGGGTGATGTGCTAGAGCTTCCAGCAAAAAAGGAGTTGCAGGTTTGCCAATTGAGCCGAGAGTTTCGGCTCAACTCAGCCTCACCATTCCCTGCGAATCTCCCATACATTCGACCATCTTTTTGAGCAGTTCGCTGTCGTTGGGATTCAAATTTTCGACGGCCATTTGCTCCCTCACCGTTTGCAGCAAAGCGTCGCTTTCTGCTGGCTCAATTGCTGTTTGAATATCAGTCAGGGAATTTTAGATTTTAAATTTTAGATTTTAGATTGAGCTAATGTATATCGAACTTAGCATCAGCGAGATTTGCCCCTCTGAAAGAAGTACCCTCAGCATTTCCAATCTCTCGAACAATAGCCGAGAAAGACACAAACGCAAACCAAAGATACAGCAGCGACAGCAAACCGAAACACATACCCCAAAACAGTTTGTGAGTGCTCAGAAAAGCGCTCGCCGTTGCACTGAACAAAAAAGCCCCTGCGTAAGTCGCCACACTTCCAGCCGATGCGATCGCCACCTGTGCAAATTGGCCGCGAATCCGGGAATTCACCACAAACATTAACACCCCGCCGATCGACATTCCAGCAATAGCAGCCTGGGAATTATTATTAGTTGCAGTGCCAGCATAGAAAAATCCCAACAAAGCTCCTGATAGAATAGCAGAAATTGTTCGTGCCAATCTACCCGCTTTTGAGGTTTTTGGCTGTTTGCTGGCGATCGCCGAAGCGAAGCCAGCAGCGCTCAAAACCCCGTACAGCAACAGAACAAAAGGCCAACTGCCGGAGCCCGGTATTTGTCCTTGAGATCCCAAAATCAGTCGAGTCAGAACATCGCCCACAACCAAACAAATCGCGATCGCCCCAGCACTCAAAACAGCTATCTGTCGCCGAGAAAGCCCGATTTTCGCACCTATAAAATTCGCACCCGCTAACTGAGCATTTCTAAAATTGCACCCTCGAACATCCGCACCGCTGAAATCAGCACCGTTAAGAACTTGTCCTTGGAACGATCGATTTCGTAAAATTTGATTGCTAAAATTATTGGAACCCGAATACTTCATATTAGTACAGGATGCTTGAAAATATATAAATACAGCACTTTCCAGGTAAGTGAAGTACAGAGAAACCGGGTTTCTTGAATAAAACCGGTTTCTGGCGAGAAATCCAGAACAAACCCGGTTTCTGGGGTGTACTTTATAAACCTGGAATCCGCTGTATGTCAGTTTTCCCCTCCCCGAACTCAAATCTAAAATGGTATGAATTATCGACCCACGATCAAACAAATTTGGCAGATTCTCGGTCTCGGAATATTGCTCGCACCAATACTACTCTACAACATTCCCTACTTTTTGCGTCCCCAACAAACAAACGAAGCCCGATCGCTCTTTCAGGGAATAGCCTACCGCAGGGAATTTCGGACTAATCCGCGTCCCACCCTAATTCACATTGTTAGCATCGACCTAAAAGCGCCGGGAATAGGAATTTTTGTCACTCCCGGAAACCCAACACCCGATTTAACAGAAACCAATGCCCGCACGGCTACTGAATTCCTGAAAGAATTTAAATTGCAATTAGCAGTCAACGGCAACTTTTTTTATCCCTGCATCGAGGAAGCACCCTGGGATTACTATCCCCGCAGTGGCGATCGAGTAAATAATGTCGGACAGGCTATTGCCAAAAGCCAAGCTTATTCTCAACCCAATCCAGACTTTCCCGCCCTTTGTTTTGATGCCAAAAACCGCGCTCAAATAATCGAAAACGGCACTTGTCCTGCGGGAACAGCCTATGCCGTTGCCGGAGATACTTTGCTGGTAAAAAATGGCCAGCCCGTAGCACAAAGTCAGGAAGAACGCAAGCAGGATAAACCCTATCCCCGTGCAGTCGCGGCGATCGACAAAACAGGCGACAAGTTGTGGTTAATTCTGGCAGACGGCAAGCAGAGGCTTTACAGTGAAGGGCTGAAATTGAGCGAAATAACTGATATTTCGATGCAGTTGGGAGCTGAGACAGTGCTAAATTTAGATGGCGGCGGGTCGGTAACTTTTGCAGTAGCATCGCCGTCAGGAGCGAAACTGTTGAATGCTCCCATTCAGAATAAAATTCCCATGCAGGAACGTCCAATTTCCAATCATTTGGGATTTTATGCGCGGGAGAATTAGGAGTGTAAATTGCGCTTTTATCTCCGATAATTGAGGTGAAAAGTGATTGTATTGTCCCCGGTAGCCAAGCCGCTGATTGTAAATAATCATTTGAATCTGCCCAAAATCCCGAAATAATTGCTAAAATTGTAAAGAAACGTAACAAAAATTTATAATTGGCTTATGGAAATTAGCGAAATCCAAGCAGCGCTGGAAAGTTCGGATTCTCAAGAGAGGCTGCGGGGGGTAACGGCTCTGAGAAAGTGCGATTCTGCGGTGGCGCTGCCGATGTTGCTGAGCAAAGTGGACGATCGGGAGTTTATCGTGCGATCGTGTGTGGCGATGGGATTGCGGCAGATTCAAACTGCGGAAGCTTTTGCGGCGCTGTTAAAAATGATGCAGTTCGATCGCGATCCGAACGTGCGCGCCGAAGCCGCTAACTCTTTGTCAAGGTTCGGAACCGAGGCAATTTCTCATTTAGTCGAAGCTTTTCGCCGCGATGACAATTGGCTCGTCCGCCGCAGCATCATGGCTCCGCTGTATGAAATGCAGTGTCCTGATGCAGTATTTGAAATTTGTGCGATCGCTCTTGGCGGCGAAGATTTACCAGTTCAGGAAGCAGCAATTGACGGATTGGGCCTGCTGGCAAATACCCCGAAGCAAGAACAGGCATTGCAGCAATTATTACCTCTAGTAAGTTCGGATAACTGGGGAATTCGGCTGCGAGTTGCTCGCGCGCTGAGCAAATTTGACAATCCTCAAGCTCGCGCTGCTGTGAGCTATTTGGCAAAAGATCGAGATCATCGGGTTGCAGGTGCGACTTTGGAAGCTTCGCTTTAAAACAAGGGCTTACAACCTCAACTGCGCTATCTGCGGTATCGTGCCGAAAAAAAATCGGGCGAGGGAATGTTTAAGCGGTTCTACGGCGAGAAATGGGTCGAAGAGTATATTCAAGGATTTTTGTTAAATTGGGAACAGAAGCTGGCACAATTGGTAAGTAACAAGAATTAATTTTAATACAAGCTTCAGCCACTATACTAATAAGTGTAGGTTGGCATGAGGAAAATGCCAATGGTCAAAAAAAATCGCAATGTAGTTAGTTCCAATTCAGACAGCAAAGTCAAAGTCGGACTTTCGCTGACTTCTTCTAGTGCCGATCGATTAAACACGATCGCTCGCAAGCTCGGAATATCAAGGTCGGAACTCCTAGAACGCTTGGCACAAGGCGCTCTGGATATTTCTAAGGACAAGACGGAAGTTACTGTCACTTGGAAAAAAGGTGAAGAAACTGAGGTAGAGGCAGCCCACTTGCAAGGGGAAACAGCCGAAGAAAGCGAAGTTAATGACGCTGTAACGGCAGAAACTCTATCGGACTCGGTGAGTGTAAAGCCAAATCCGCTGCCAGAAAGTTACGAAAGTTTACAGCAGCAGTTGAGTGAACGCGAAAGTTCGATCGCATCTTTACAGCAGCAACTGGCTACCGAAAAGCAAAATCTCGAAAGCCAATTAGCCGAAACAGTAGCGAAGTCAAGTTACGAAAGTTTACAGCAGCAGTTGAGTGAACGCGAAAGTTCGATCGCATCTTTACAGCAGCAACTGGCTACCG
>NZ_JAUBRP010000012.1:78539-78958 GCF_036701935.1 Microcoleus sp. M2_D5
CAATTAGCCGAAACAGTAGCGAAGTCAAGTTACGAAAGTTTACAGCAGCAGTTGAGTGAACGCGAAAGTTCGATCGCTTCTTTGCAGCACCAAATCGCTGAAAAAGACCACCGCGAACACGAGTTTGTGCAGCAGCTAGCCGAAAAATCGAGTTCGATCGAATCTTTGCACCAGCAGCTAGCCGAAAAATCCAGTGCTCTGGAATCTTTACAGCAGCAATTCGCTGAAAAAGACCACCGCGAACACGAGTTTGTCCAACAGCTAGCCGAAAAATCCAGTGCTCTGGAATCTTTGCAGCACCAAATCGCTGAAAAAGAACACCGCGAACACGAGTTTGTGCAGCAGCTAGCCGAAAAATCCAGTGCTCTGGAATCTTTGCAGCACCAAATCGCTGAAAAAGAACACCGCGAACACGAGTT
>NZ_JAUBRP010000012.1:79058-110304 GCF_036701935.1 Microcoleus sp. M2_D5
TGTGCAGCAGCTAGCCGAAAAATCCAGTGCTCTGGAATCTTTGCAGCACCAAATCGCTGAAAAATCCGCTGCTGTGGAATCCTTGCAGCAGCAATTCGCCACCGAAAAGCAAAATCTCGAAAGCCAATTCCAGGAAACCGTGTCGAAGTCGAGTTACGAATATTTGCAGCACGAGTTAGCACAAAAGTCAAGTGCGATCGGCGACTTCCAAGTTAAACTGACCAAGTTGCAATATCTGGAAAATGAATTGAGCCAGAGTGCGGCGATACAGCGAAATTACGACGCTTTGCACCAACAGTCTCAAGAACAGCTAAGAACCATCAAAGCTTTACGGGAACAGCTAGGTCAAATGCAGGCTGTGGCTGGGATTGGCGAAGCTTATCTCAACAAGTGGCGCCGTCCCTGATTCTCTGATCGGCACGCCACAGTCTAACGCTCCGGGTGCGCCCAGAGCATTTTACCCCTAAAAAGTCCTCTAAACTCTGCCTCCTTCCTCTTGTAGCGATAGATTTGAACCTGTCGCTACAAGAGCTTTTTATTGCAAAATATGAGCATAATATTAAGAAATATTACAATAAATAAATTTATGACAGGCGATCGCACCCCTGAGAGCAAATCCAATCCAGCAGACACTAAGGGCCGCGTCACGGTAATTGGAGGCGGCATCGGCGGGCTGACAGCAGCAGCCCTGCTAGCCCGCAGAGGATACAAAGTGCTAGTCTTAGAACAGGCGATCGTCCCCGGCGGATGCGCTTCCACCTTCAAACGCAAAGGCTTTACCTTCGATGTCGGCGCCACGCAGGTTGCAGGATTGGAACCCGGAGGAATTCACCACCGAATTTTCTCAGAATTAGATATAGAACTTCCCGCCGCGACACCCTGCGACCCGGCTTGTGCGGTGTTTTTGCCGGGAGAAACCGCACCGATTAGCGTGTGGCGAGATCCGCAAAAGTGGCAGGAAGAAAGGCAACGGCAGTTTCCGGGAAGCGAACCTTTTTGGCAATTATTGTCTGCATTGTTCAAAGCTAGCTGGAAATTTCAAGGGCGCGATCCAGTTTTACCACCCAGAAACTTCTGGGATTTTTGGCAATTAATTCAAGCAGTTCGCCCGGATACTTTAATTACTTTGCCTTTCACTTTTATGACAGTGGGAGATGCTTTGCGGCTTTGCGGGTTGGGCGACAATTTGCGCTTGAAAACTTTTCTAGATTTGCAGTTAAAATTGTATTCTCAAGTTGATACCGAAGAAACGGCGCTACTTTACGCGGCTACGGCTTTAGGAGTTTCGCAAGAGCCGCAGGGATTGTATCATCTACAAGGAAGTATGCAGGTATTGAGCGATCGACTCGTAGAGGCGATCGAACGAGACGGCGGCAAAGTCCTGTTGCGGCATACAGTTGAAAGTATTGTCACCACTAACGGCCAAGCCACCGGTACAGTCATTCGCAATCAAAAAACCGGCGAAGTTTGGACAGAAACTGCCGATCGCATTGTTGCCAACGTGACAGCGCAAAATCTAGTAAAGTTATTGTCAAGCGAGCCGATAGTCGGAAATTTAACAAATAATTTATCCGTTAAATCAGAGACTTCAGATACAACAAATCAACTCCCCAATCAAATGGCAGGCTACAAATATCGAGTAGATAAATTGCCGCCCGCATCCGGTGCATTTGTCATATATTTGGGAGTGCATGAAAGCGCAATTCCGGCCAATTGTCCGCCGCACCTTCAGTTTCTCTACGATTACGACGGCGAAATTGGGGAGAATAATTCATTATTTGTTTCTGTCAGCCATCCGGGAGATGGGCGAGCACCGGAGGGAATGGCGACAATTATCGCTTCGTCATTTACCGATACTCGAATGTGGTGGAATTCGGCTGATTATGAAGGATTAAAGCAAAAATACAGCGCAGGGGCGATCGCCCGTTTGAGTGAATATTTCAATTTGACGCCAGAGTCGATCGTACACCAAGAAGCCGCCACACCCCGCACCTTTGCCCGCTACACAGCGAGAGATAGAGGCGTTGTGGGTGGCATCGGGCAGCGAATACCAACCTTCGGCCCCTTCGGATTTGCCAATCGCACACCAATTAAAAACTTGTGGTTAGTGGGCGACTCCACCCATCCGGGAGAAGGCACTGCCGGCGTTTCCTATTCAGCTTTAACAGTAGTGCGGCAAATGGAAGCCGCCTCTAAAATCTAAGGAATGAGAATTAAATAAGTTCCACTCTTGAAAGTGGGATGGGCGTCCCGCCCGTCCAAACAGGACGGGCAGGACGCCCATCCCACAAGAACAATTAAAATTGTAAATTATTTAATTCGCGATCCTAAGAGGACACAGCAAGGCCGTTTCCCTACACCAAAAATAATTAATCGCGCGAGAGATGTAACTATCGCGCGATTAATTTTAGGGAATAGTCAACAGTCAACTATCATTCCGGTGTCACCGGAATTGATATCAACTACATTCTCTAACTACTTGATAGAAATCTTTGCGCCCACAGCTTCAAGCTGTTTCTTCATTTCTTCAGCAGCTTCCTTAGCAATAGCTTCCTTAACTGCTTTCGGTGCGGCTTCTACCAAGTCTTTTGCTTCCTTCAGGCCCAGACCGGTAATTGCGCGGACTTCCTTCAGAATTGCGATTTTCTTGTCAGCAGGAACTTCTTCGAGCATGACAGTAAATTCGGTTTGCTCTTCTTTGGGTTCATCAGCGGCTCCACCACCTGTACCGGGCATCATCATCATGCCGCCTACAGGAGCAGCAGCGCTGACGCCGAAAGCTTCTTCAATTTGCTTGACCAATTCAGAAGCTTCGAGCAAAGTCAGAGACTTAAGTTTTTCCAAGATTTCATCAGTTGCAGTAGACATTCGTTAAACTCCTAGTTCAATTGTAGGTTTGGGATTTCGGATTTGAGATTTGCTCATTCATCCTTAGTTTTTCGTCTCCAGTCTTCTATTTATTGCTAAATACTAATGACTGAGGACTAATGACTAATTACTAATGACTTACACAGATGCGCTTTCTGCTTCTGCTTCTGGTTGCGCTTCTGCTTCTGCTTCTGGTTGTGCTTCTGCTGCTACTTCTGCTGAACCGCCGTCTTTTTCAGCATAAGCTTTAAGACCGCGAGCGATCGAAGTAGGAACTTGATTGATACCCACAGCCAACTTGGTTGCGACACCGTTGATAGCGCCAGCAATTTGAGCCATGAGTTGTTCCTTCGACGGCAGATCCGCTAATGCTTTAACATCAGCTTCTTTCAGTAACCGTCCTTCCATGACGCCACCGCGAAGTTCAGTCTTCTTAGAGACTTTTTGGAATTCTTGGTAAGCTTTAATCGCGCCGCCAATATCTTCTTGCACGAACACAAACGCCGACGTACCAGTCAGCAATTCCTGTATCGGCTGCCAGGTTTCGTTGCCTTCAACCGCAATTCGCATCAGCGTGTTTTTTGCCACTTGGCAACTGCTGCCTTTCGAACTGCTGTCTTTCGGACGCAAACGCCGACGCAAATCTGTGATTTCAGCAACAGTTAAGCCCCTGTAGTCGATCGCGATTACCAGTTGAGATTCGCTCAAGGTTTGCTTGAGGTCTGCAATAATCTCATTTTTTACTGCTAAACTTTTGCCCATACTTATTTCACCTCCTTTTAGGATCGAAAACTGCCCACCAAAAACCCCGACCTTAGAGCCGGGGCAGAGAATTAAAAATTAACAAGTCAGAATTAAAAATAGAAAATTTCTAATCTTTGAATCTTGAGTTTTTATTTCTTCAGCCTCGGCAGGAAATTAAGCGGTCGGCACCTGCGGTCTTCAGCTTATTGATTTTTGATTAGGCTATCACCAGAAGGCAGATATTAGCAGAGGTCTGGCGTAAGTCTTGTGAGAGATTTACACAGACAGCCGAAGCTGTCTTGTACCTTCTGCGTTCTGCTTAATTCTGTACTAGGCAGCGTCAATTTTCGTATCGCGCAGAGCACTGATATCGACTTCGATCGACGGGCCCATTGTTGCGGATACGTACAAACTGCGCCAGTAGCGACCTTTTGCACCAGAAGGACGGTTGCGGTCAACTGTTTCTTGCAAAGCATGAAGGTTGACCAGCAAATCTTCCGCTGAGAAAGCTGCCTTGCCAAACATAACATGAACGATGCCAGTTCGATCGGCACGGAATTCTAGTTTACCACCTTTAAACTCGTTGATCGCCTGAGCAATGTCAGTCGTCACCGTGCCACCTTTCGGAGAAGGCATCAAACCGCGCGGGCCCAGCAACCGACCCAATTTTGCCACCAACGGCATCACATCTGGGGTAGCAATCAGGCAATCGAAGTCCATCATGCCCTTCTGAATTTCATCGATCAACTCTTCAGAACCAGCAATATCCGCGCCGGCATTTAGAGCTTCTTTAACTTTTTCGCCCTTAGCAATCACCGCAATTCTGACTACTTGACCAGTTCCTTTTGGTAGCGATACAGTTGTCCGCAACTGTTGGTCAGTATATTTCGGGTCAATTCCCAAACGGATGTGAGCTTCAGCAGCTTCGCCAAACTTAGCGGTTGCCGTTTCTTTCAAAAGTTGCAGAGCTTCCAGCGGTAGATAAGGTCTGTCTTCAACTTTCTTTTGAAGTTCTTGCAGTCTTCTAGATACTTTCTTTGCCATTGTTATCTCCTGGGGTCAGTCGATTTTAGATTTTAGATTTTAGATTTTAGATTGAACTGTTTAGCTCATTTCTAATCTAAAACATTTGCGATTCCTAGCGAAGCTTTGCTTCTCCCCCTGAACCGACTTAGGATTTGCGATTTGAGCTTGAAGATTTTAGCTTCAAAATCCTGAATTACTGACAACTGCCAACTGTCAACTGACAACTGACAACTGACTTCAATCAGCGATCGCCACGCCCATATTTTTAGCCGTTCCTGCCACAATTTTCATAGCAGCCTCAACATCATTAGCATTGAGGTCAGGCATTTTGGTTTCAGCGATTTCTCGCAGTTGAGCCTGTGTAATCGAGCCTACTTGCTTGCGATTAGGTTCTCCCGAACCTTTAGCAATGCCAGCGGCTTTTTGAATCAAAACCGACGCCGGCGGGGTTTTGAGAATAAAAGTAAAACTGCGGTCTTCAAAAACCGAAATTTCTACCGGAACCACCAGACCTGCTTGGTCTGCGGTTCTAGCATTGTACTCCTTGCAAAACATCATGATATTGACGCCGTGCTGACCCAATGCTGGGCCGATCGGAGGAGCTGGGTTGGCTTTTCCCGCCGTAATCGCCAACTTAATTACTGCAACAACTTTCTTTGCCATTAGTTAGTTCTGTTTCTGAACCTGATTGAACTCCAATTCTACAGGCGTATCGCGCCCAAAAATCGAGAGTAAAACTTTGAGCTTGTTTCGTTCCGGGCTAACTTCAATCACATCACCTTCAAAATCTTTAAACGGCCCGGAAAGTACCACAACGTGGTCTCCAGCAGACATCGATACTTTGACAACTGGTTCTGATTCCTGAGCGTTTCTGAAGATCCGTTCTACTTCCGAATGACTCAGAGGTAGCGGTTTGACGTGACCCCTGCCGCGCCCGTAGCGGCGTTTCTGCTCTGCCCCGACAAAATTAATTACATTCGGGGTATTCTTAATCACCTGCCAAGTATCCTCGTCCATAAACATACGGATGAGTACGTAGCCGGGAAAGATTTTTTCATCTGACTGCCGCCTGGAACCGTCTTTGCCGACTTTGATTGCCGGAGTTTGCGGAATTTCGACTTGAACGATGCGATCGGCAACATCCAAAGTTTGAATCCGCTGCTGCAAGTTTGCCTTCACGCGCTTTTCGCAGCCCGAGGCAACTTGAACAGCATACCAGCGAGCATCAATCTCCGGCACCTCTGGCGATGCTGCCTGTCCCGTCGCTTCTGTGGAATACTCAGATTCTTCTGATGCAAAAGTCATGGCCCAAACACCTTTCCCGCGCCCCAGTTAAAGAAGTTATCCACCAAATAGATCAGGCTTGCTGAGAGGATTACCATCAAAAGCACGGCCAAAGACTCGCTGATTAGCTGCTGCCTGCTGGGCCAAACCACTTTGTCGAGTTCTTCTCTAGTTTCCTTAAAAAAACCCGCAGGGTCAAACCCAGGCGCCGTTATTTCTTGAGTTTCTTGAGCTTCGTCTTTTTTCGCCACGATTCAATCCCCCTTGCGATTTTAGATTTTAGGTTTTAGATTTTAGATGGTGTGAGTGGCCCGCGGCTCTCAGATTTTGTGACACTAACCACTTACGCCCAAGTCCCAAATCTCAAATCTAAAGCCACGACTTTTTTACAAGCCCAACCAATCAACGGCGTAAATGCCGATCGCCGAAACCGATGATCGAGAAGCCACACCGAGCATTTGTTGATGGCATTTTTTGCGAACCGCCCACAAAAATTAATTCTACCCGAAAGTTTGGGATTTTGACTGTTGCCAGCCAATAATCCGGGCGCTTTCGGGCAGAATTTAAAGTTTGGTGATTCAGCGCGCCCTGGAGGACTTGAACCCCCGACATCAGGTTTTGGAGACCTGCGTTCTACCAACTGAACTAAGAGCGCACAGGTGAGGTTGCTGAAATTCGCTTAACCTCTAGATTTCTATTTTAACACAGTGCGCTCGTAAATGGGAAACTTTTTTTGAATTTTTTTAAATTTCCCATGAACCATGAACCAAGGGGAAGCTGGGTGCATTCCTACAGGGAGCGATCGAACCGCTGTTTGACGCGAGTAGCTTTGCCCACCCGATCGCGCAGGTAGTAAAGTTTTGCTCTGCGAACTTTCCCGCGGCGCATCACTTGGATCGTGGCTATGCGGGGCGAGTGAATCAAAAACACCCGTTCCACTCCGACGCCCTGAAACACGCGGCGGACGGTGATTGTTTCATTAATCCCGCCGTTACGCATGGCAATCACAGTCCCTTCGTAGGGCTGAACCCGTTCTTTGTTACCCTCTTTAATTTTCACGCCGACTCGCACTGTGTCGCCGACGTAAATTTCGGGAACTTGTTTATTGAGTTCTTGCTTGACTCTATCTATTTCTGCCGTTTCGATAGAACGGATTATTTCTGCGCCTTTCATCGGATTTACCAAAACTCACAATCCCTTATCATATATCGAAATGCCCGTTTTATGTCAAAAAAATTCTATGTTAGATACCTCTGGGGTCGTATTTCTGCAACTAGGGGCAATGGCCGCACTCGCCTTGTACGTCGCCGCCAACTTGGGGGCCAACGATGTCGCTAACTCGATGGGGACATCCGTAGGCTCGAAGGCCCTAACGCTGCGGCAGGCAATAATTGTTGCAGGCATACTGGAGTTTTCCGGCGCAGTGCTGTTCGGCCAAGGAGTTTCCGAAACTCTGGCCACAGGAGTTGTGAATGCACAAGTGTTCGCTGCCCAACCGCAAGTATTTTTAATCGGGATGGTGTCAGTGCTGATTGCTTGCGGGATCTGGCTGCAAATCGCTACCAGTCGAGGTTTGCCGGTTTCTTCATCCCATGCAGTGGTGGGCGCGATCGCGGGTTTTAGCTGTGTTGCAGCCGGAATTAATGCAGTAGATTGGCGAACCATCGGCACCATCTCCCTAACTTGGGTGGCGACACCCGTTGCTAGCGGTGCTTTAGCCGCGCTATTTTACAGTGCGGTGAAGTATGGGATTCTCGATCGACCAGATCCTCTATCTCAAATGCGCGAGTGGATACCTTGGCTGAGTGCAGGAATGCTGAGCGTATTTGGCATAATTGTACTGCCGTCCGTTGTGGATGTCGCTTTGGTGCAGACAGGGGCGATCGCCGCCGCGCGCGATCGATTTGGCTGGAATCTGCCAATTCACGATATTGTCATTGGCATCGGGAGTATTGGGGCGATCGTCCTGACACTCACTAGCTGGAAAAAATTAGAATCAGTTGAGAAGGAAGAAGGTTCGGCAGCGGATTTTGTAACGGATGTAACGGATGCAAGGAATAAGAAAGAGGGAATATTTTCCCAATCTCCCACTCTCCCCCTCTCCCCCTCTCCCCCTCCCCGCCACTCTCTCATCGAGCAACAAATGGCGAGATTTCAAGTCTTGAGCGCCTGTTTTGTAGCATTTTCCCACGGTTCCAACGACGTAGGAAATGCAGTTGCTCCCCTAGCTGCGATCGCCTACATCCGGCGCACAGGTTCCTTTCCATCAGGGGATTTCAGCGTTCCCCTGTGGATTTTAGTCCTCGGAGGCGCAGGAATAGTCATCGGTTTAGCCATTTGGGGAAAAAATGTAATAGCCACAGTCGGCGAAAAAATCATCGAACTCCAACCAAGCGGCGGATTTTGCGCGGAATTAGCCACAGCCACCACAGTCTTGCTAGCATCCCGCTTCGGTTTGCCAGTTTCCACATCCCACGCTTTAGTCGGTGCAGTTGTCGGAGTCGGGCTGATCAAAGCTTGGAAAACTGTACGCTTGCAAACTTTGCTGTCAATTGGTTCGGCTTGGCTGGTGACAATTCCGATCGCAGCAGGTTTGGCTGCTATCATCTTCAGCATCGCGCAATCAATCGATTTTAGATTTTAGATTTTAGATTTTAGATTGAGGAATTTCAGAACAGTCAAAAGTAGACCTCTTGCAAAAATAATTAGGACGGGCAAGATGCCCATCCCACAAGAAAAAAAACTTTTGTGGGATGGGCATCTTGCCCGTCCCATCAATTGATGAAAAGGATTTTTGCAAGAGGTCTAGTCAACAGTCAACAGTTAACTAATCCTTCTGATTGCCGCGGTTGGGATATTCTCGCAGCGGCAAAAGTTTCCAAGCCGCAGCATCTGCACCCCAGTTGCGAAAAATCTTCACGGAAGCGAAAATTTTAGCGAAACGCCAATTATAGTAACGCTTCCAGTCAGGAGGCCACTGGGCGGTTTCGTCAGCGGCTTGCAAAGCTCTGACTTCAGCTTCGAGTGCTGCGGCGTGGCGCTGCATGATGATTTCTAGTTGCAAAAAGTGTTCTTCGGGCGATCGCAATTTTTTTAGATCCTAACTACAAGCGTGATAAGCTGTTGCGGCATTTAAATTGTATGTTAAAGAACAATCAAACAATGAGTGGGGTGTAGGGGCCCTAGCGTCCCGCCCGCCCTGAATATACAATTTAAATGCGCGACAGCTTAGACATCTCCAGAAAAGCCAGCTTTGAACAGGCAAGATGCCTGTTCCACAATAATTATTGGAGATGGCTGATAGAAATTTCGCACATCAAACCTGGTTTCGACACACAAGCACGCGGGTTCCTCAATCACTTAATTCCTCCTCAAAGCAATGCTTCAGCTTTTGAGCCAGCACCTCAACGTTAGGCTTTCTCAACATACTAAGATGATTTCCAGGAACTCTAATCACCTCTACTTTTTGGGTCGTTAATTCACTCCAGCCAAGAGTCGGATCTTGATGGCTCATGCTTAGCTGTTCCCTCGATCTAAACAAAGTAATTCGCTGCGGATAAATTTTCGGTACATAGCTGAGAGTTGCTTGACTGTTAGCCTGAAATACAGTAAACATCGAAGGAATTGCCAGCTCGCGCCAGCTTCTTTCTTTTGACTCCTGAGATAGGATGCTAACCATAACGGCCTGTTTCCAATTCCAGCGATGCAAAAAATTAGCTGCCACATTCAGCATCTTATTTAATTTAGAAAACCTGGCAGCAATACCGCCACTTTGAACATTTTCCGCAGTAGCCACAAAGCGAAAATAATCTACTACAAAAGGCCAGATAGAGCGCGAAACAGTAGTTAGAATAAACTTGCAACCGTCCCAAAAAGAAGGTTTGTTAGCAGAAACCGGCGCTAAAGTATCCAGCACAGCAAGTAAAGCCACTTCATCCCCCGCCGCGAGCAACTGTTGAGCCATCTCAAAAGCGACTAAACCTCCAAAAGACCAGCCTCCTAAAAAATAAGGCCCTTTTGGTTGAACGGTACGCAAGGCTGCGATGTAGTCAGTCGCCATGTCTTCAATGCTAGTTAACGGAGAACTTTCGCCGTCAATACCCTTTGGTTGCAGCCCGTAAAACGGTTGATTTTCTCCTAGCTGGAACGCTAACTCGCAATAAGGAAATACGACGCCAAAAATGGGATGAACGCAGAATAAAGGCGGATTTTTACCGCGCGGCTTAATTGCAACTAAAGGCGACCATTCCAAAGAATTTGTTTCTGAAGATAGCGAATCTGCTAAACCTTCTATTGTCGGATTTAAGAAAAGAGCAGATAGCGGCAACTCGCGCTCAAAATGCTGGTTAATTTGATTGATTAGGCGGATTGCTAGCAGGGAGTCTCCACCCAAATCGAAGAAGTTATCGCGAATGCCAACGGGTTCGGCATTCAGGATTTCTGACCAAATTTTGGCTAGGGTTGACTCGGTTGGCGTGCGAGGTGCAATGCAGCTTTTATCTATTGAATTGCTAGTTATAGTTCCCGGTGCAGGTAGGCGCAGGCGATCGATTTTGCCGTTGGGGGTTAGGGGCATAAAGTCGATCGCCACAAAAGCACTGGGAATCATGTAATTGGGCAGTTGTTGTTGGAGAAAAGTGCGTATTTCCCCGGGATTAAGTGTCTGATTGTGATTGGGGACGACATAAGCAACTAGGCGTTTGTTGCCCGACCCATCATCCACAGCAACCGCCGCTGTTTCTTTGACTGCTGGATGCTGAACCAGCAGCGCTTCAATTTCTCCCAATTCTATTCGATAACCGCGAATTTTTACCTGTTCGTCAGTGCGGCCTAAAAACTCAATATTGCCGTCGGGAAAATAGCGAGCTAAGTCACCTGTTTTGTAAATTCGTTGTCCTGCTTTCTGGCTAAACGGATTAGCAATAAATCGCTGGGCGGTTAATTCGGGGCGGTTCAGGTAGCCTCGCGCCAATCCGCTGCCGCCGATGTACAATTCACCGGGAATTCCAACGGGTACAGGCTGTAAATTTTTATCTAAAATATAGAGTTGAGTGTTGGCAATTGGGCGGCCGATGGGCGGTTTTTTGCTATCGCCAATTTCGGCCAAACTTGACCAGACAGTCGCTTCTGTAGGGCCGTAAGCGTTAAAAAATCTGCGCCCAAAAGCCCAGCGTTTAACAATATCCGGGGAACAGGATTCGCCAGCACAGATGATTGTTTGCAGTGCGGGAAGTTCGGCGTTTGGAAGGACAGCTAGCAGCGAGGGCGGGAGGGTAGCGTGGGTAATAGCATTGTCCTGCAAAAATTGGATTAATGTTTGTCCGGGCAACAAAGATTCTTTCTTGGCACAGTAAAGTGTTGATCCGGTTCCTAATGCCATGACAATCTCAAAGATTGAGGCATCAAAACTCAGTGAGGCGAATTGCAAAATGCGGTGATTTGAGTTTAAGTTAAAAGCTTCGATTTGAGCTAGGGCTAAGTTGTAGAGTCCCCGATGTTCGATTAAAACGCCTTTGGGTTTTCCGGTTGAACCAGATGTGTAAATGACGTAGGCTAGATTTTCTGGTAGGATATTTGTAGTTTGGTTTTCTGAGCTTTGTCGGGCGATAATTTCTCTGTCGGAGTCCAAACACACTACTGAAAAAACTCCGTAATTTTCCGGCTGCGTCAAGTTTTTTGCTAAGTGCTGCTGAGTTACCCAAATCGACACCTGAGCATCTTCTAACATGAAGTTAAGCCGCTCTTGAGGATAAGTTGGATCTAAAGGCAGGTAGGCTGCGCCTGCTTTGATAATGCCTAGCAATCCGACGATCGCATCTAAGGAACGTTCTACACAAAGGCCCACTAAAACTTCTGGTGCTGCTCCCAATTGCTGCAAGTAACGTGCAAGTTGGTTGGCTCTGCTGTTGAGTTGGCGGTAGGTTAACTGCTGGTTTTCAAAGACGGCGGCTACAGCATCGGGCGCGAGCGCGACTCGATCTTCAAATAGCTGATGGAAACACTGGTTTTGCGGATAATCTCTCTGAGTGTCATTCCAATCGATTAATAATTGCTGGTATTCTGGCGCTGTCAGCAAGGCCAAGTCGCTGAGGTGCTGTTTGGGATTGTTAACAATGGCTTCAAGCAGCGTTTGGAAATGTCCCGCCATGCGCGCAATTGTGGCGCGATCGAATAAATCTGTGCTGTAGACAAATTGCCCTTGAATACTTCCTGCATTTTCCCACAAGTGGCACTCTAAATCGAGCTTGGCGGTTCCCGCGTCAAAGTCGATCGCCTCGCAAGCAATTCCCGGCAATTCTAGCGCTGCTACAGGAGTGTTTTGCAGGCTGAAACTGTGTTGAAATAGGGGGTTGCGGCTCAACTCGCGATCGGGGTGCATTTCCTCCACCAACTTCTCGAAGGGCAAATCTTGGTGGGCGTAGGCTGCCATTGCGACGTTTTTTACCCGATGCAATAGTTCCAGAAAAGTTGGGTTTCCTGATAAATCTGCACGCAGCACCAAACTGTTGACAAAAAAACCGATTAATGCTTCTATTTCGCTCTGGTTGCGATTGGCGATCGGCGTTCCTACTGCAATATCGACTTGTCCTGTATAGCGGTACAGCAAAGTTTGAAAAGCGGCAAGCAAGGTAATAAATAAAGTCGCGCTTTCTTGCTGGCTCAACGACTTTAGCGCCTCGCTCAAAGCAGGTGATAATGCGATCGATTGTTTAGCGCCCCGATAGGATGGAACGGCCAGTCTTTGCCTGTCTGTAGGTAGATTGAGTGCGGTAATTCCGTTTAACTGCTGCCGCCAATAAGCTAACTGGGTTTCTAATACTTCGCCCTGCAAATATTGGTGCTGCCACTCTGCAAAGTCAGCGTACTGCACGGGCAGTGCTGGTAAGTGCGATATCCCATTTTTTACAAATGCTGTGTAGAGCATTCCCAGCTCTCGAATTAGCACTCCAATCGACCAACCATCAGCCACAATATGATGTAAATTCAGCAACAATATATGTTCTGTTTCACTGAGTTGTAACAGCGTTACTTTAAATAACGGCCCAGCGGCTAAATCGAAAGGGCATTGCGCTGCATCGGTTGCTAGTTGCAGCGCTGCGGCTTCCTGCTGATTTGGCGAAAGATTTTGTAAGTCGATTGTGGGAAGAGATACGGTTAAAAAGGGAGCAATAACTTGTACCAGTTCCCCTTCCAAAAGCGTAAAAGTGGTGCGTAAAGTTTCGTGCCGCTGCACAATTTCATTGAAGGTTCGCTCTAAGGCTCTTAAATTGAGAAAACCTGTTAAGCGGAGTGCTGTTGAGACATTGTAGAAAGGATTGCCCGGTGCTAATTGATTGAGGAACCAAAGCCGCTGCTGAGCAAACGATGCTGGAAATACAAAAACTTCTATTTCTTCCTGCATATTTATCGAAATTGCCCCTGTTCACCAGCCATCATTTTTATTGACTTTCTAGATTATATCTCTTGCACTAATTCACAAACTCTCTTAAAATTATCTGCGTTAATCTGTGTTAATCTGCCCTTCATCTGCGGTCACTCTATCATCAAAAAATTATGCAATAGGTTTATTAAAAGATGATAGCTTCCTCCGCCGACTATCGCGCGAAATCGGCACCAAAGCCGGAGCATCACTTTTAGCATTCTTATCTTTCAAACTCTCCACAATCTTAGATAATTCTGCAATCGTCGGCGCCTCAAAAACCCGGCGCAAAGGCAACTCTACCGCGAAAGCATCTCGCACTCTCGAAACAAGCTGAGTCGCCAGCAGCGAATGGCCTCCCAATTCAAAGAAATTGTCCCGAATACCCACTCGCTTTATCCCCAAAACCTCACCCCAAATTTTCACTAAAACTTCCTCAATAGAAGTCTGAGGCGCAACATAACCGCCAGCCCATTCTAACTTAATCGGCTGCGGTGCAGGCAAAGCGAGGCGATCGACCTTTCCGTTAGCCGTCACAGGTAGCGACTCCAGCACCACAAAAGCCGACGGAAGCATATATTCCGGCAGTTTTTCTGCTAGATAAGCCTGCAACTGCGGCACTAATTTCCGTGCTGCTTTAGCTTGTAAGGGATTGTTAGCATAAGAGCGCCAAGGACGCAAGTTATCGCTTCGGGTTTCTCGCACAAAATCTCTGGTTTCGCCCCGTGCAAAAACTACATCGTAGCGCCCTTGACTGTCGGAATTAGACCAACTAATATTAACATTATACGGAACTTCTAAAGCATACCACGCTTCGGGATCTACTCCTAAATCCTCGACTTTTTCCACGGCTTTCTGCAACTGACCTGCTGTTGGAAATTTATCGACAACAGACAGCAATTCTGCCGCCTTAACTGCTGCCGTTACCCGCGCATTAGGCACATTAGCAATTCTTAAAACATCGAGTTGATTTTCCCATAATATTTGTTGCACCTTGGTAACAGTCAGATGCTGATTTTCATCCAACCAATCCAGCCGTTTTTCTGCGCGCCGCTCTTCTTGTGACGAGGATTTTGGGCGTGCTGTTTCAGACGCAATATGCAAAATAGCATTGTACCGAAAATCAGTTAACTCATTGTGGTAAGTACCGCGAATTAATTGAATCTCTACGCCGCCAATCTGGGGAAAGCGGTGCTTTAATGCGCTAAAAAACTCTGGTTCAATAACTAACTCTGTTTCTTGAAAAATTTGCATTTGTACTCGCTGCTGCAACTGTTTGCCCGCGAGAGAAGGTTCGGCTTGATACAGTTGTACCGAAGCGTGAAAAGCTGCCAGCAACGGCAAGCTGCGGACATCTCCGATGAATATAAAGCCGCCGGGAGCAGTTGCTTTCACCGCACCTTCTAGCACCTGCACCAGATAGTCGATAGTCGGGAAATATTGCACGACAGAGTTGAGAATTACGGCGTCAAAAGCTGCTGTCTCTACTCCTTCAAAGTCGGTCGCCATTTTCTGAAGCAGCGTTACATTAGCTAACTGTTGGTTTGCCAAGTGCTGCCGAATATAGTTGAGCGAAATAGGTGAAAAGTCTGTTCCGCAATATTGAGTGCAGCGAGAGGCGATTTGGAACAGCAACAAACCTGTGCCGCAGCCAATTTCTAACACTCGACTAGGCTGGAAAGCTAAAATTTGGGCGGCTTGATTGTTCGCCCAGTCGCGCATCTGTTCTGCTGGGATTGGCTGATTAGTATAACTGCTATTCCAGCCGACAATATTAAAGGTTGGATCTGAGTCAACAGCAGGTCGATCGTAAGTTTCATTGTAGAGCATTTGCCACTGCAAAACCTGTTCGTCCTGCAATTGGATTATTTGGTTTTTTTCGCTGGCACTGCTATATTCATGATTCAGGGCAATATAAGCTACTAAACGTTTATCTCCCTGTCCATCTTCCGAAGCTATTGCTACAGTTTGCTGCACGGCCGGATGTTGAGTTAATAGTGTCTCGATTTCTCCTAATTCGATGCGGAAACCGCGAATTTTTACTTGTTCGTCAATGCGTCCTAAAAATTCAAGGTTGCGATCGCCTCTGTAGCGCACTAAGTCGCCGGTTTTGTAAATTCGCTCTCCTGAATTTGGTTTAAACTGAGATGTTGCACCATTATCGGGAACAGGCAAGATGCCTGTTCCACAAAGAGTGGGGTGGGAACTATTATCTAGAACAGGCATCTTGCCTGTTCCACAAAGATTGGGGGGAGGACTATTATCTAGAACAGGCAATATGCCTGTTCCACAGGAAAATTCATCTCTTGTGGAACAGGCATCTTGCCTGTTCCTAAACAAGTCATTGAGAATGATGCCTGAATTTGCTTTAAAAGGATTGGAAATAAATCGTTCTGCGGTTAAATCTGGGCGGTTGAGGTAGCCGCGAGCGAGTCCGTTTCCGCCGATGTACAATTCGCCAACAACGCCTGCGGGTACGGGCTGCAAATATTTGTCTAATATGTAGACTTGAGTGTTAGCAATGGGGCGGCCAATTGTCGGGGCGATGTCTGTTTGCTCCGTTACAGGAATATAACCGGAAGTTGTGACGACGGTGTTTTCGGTTGGGCCGTAATTATTTACTAGCTTAAATGGATGGGATTTTAAAGGATGTTGTTGCAGTTTTTCGCCGCCTGCGAGCAAGATTCGCAAAGCTGTATTTTGAGGCCAATCTAATAGCAAAACTTTCTCGGCTAAAGGTGTTGGCAAAAAGCTAATTGTAATTGCTTTTGATACTAACCAGTTTTGCAGTTTTTCAGGATCTCGCCTGATGTCATCTTCTGGAAAGTAGATGCTAGATCCGGCGGCGAGATAAGGCCAAATTTCCCACCCGCAAGCATCAAAGCCGATCGCAGCAATTTGCGTAGCTCGATCGCCCGCTGACACCCCAAACTCTCTTTGATGCCAAAAAACGAGATTTAACAAGCTCCCGTGCTCAATTTCCACTCCTTTCGGCTTTCCCGTGGAACCGGAGGTGTAAATCGCGTAAACCAGATTTTCGGCTGTGGCTGCGCTGGTGGGATTGTCGGCGATTTCTTGGGAAATCATCTCCCAATCTGTGTCTAGAAAAACAACCCTTGGATGGTGAATTTTATCATCTGACTGTGTTTCTAACTTTTGCACTTCGCCATCATCCACCAGGGAATAAATTCCCTGGCTCATAGCTGAAGTCGGCTGAAGCCGACTGGAAACTTGTCCTCCTTCAGTCGTCTTTAGACGACTTTCGCTATTAGACAGGGAATTTATTCCCTGGCGGGTAAGCAATACTGACACTTGAGCATCTTTTAGCATAAAGCTCGATCGCTCAACAGGATAGCTCGGATCTAAAATTAAGTAAGCTCCTCCCGCTTTCAGGATACCCAACATCCCCACGATCAGATCGAGCGATCGCCCGCAGCAAAGCCCGACTAAAACTTCCGCCCCAACCCCAATTTTTTGCAAATAACGTGCTAGTTGGTTGCTGCGGATATTGAGTTCTCCATAAGTGACTCGCTCCTCTCCAAATACCAGCGCCACCGCATCCGGTGTCCGATCTGCCTGCATTTCAAATAGCTGATGGATGCACAAATCTTGCGGATTATCCGCCTGAGTATTGTTGCATTCAACTAACAAATGATAGCGCTCTTGGGCGCTCAAATATTGCAAGTTGGCAATTCGCTGTTCGGGATTTGTCACAATGCTTTCTAACAGAGTTTGAAAATGCCCGATCAGGCGGGTAATCGTAGCTTCATCAAATAAATCGGCGCTGTAAATAACCATGCCGCTGATACCCTCGGAGCTATCAACCCACAGCTTATTGCTGGGCGATTGGTTGCTTCCCGAAGTGTTGGGCGATCGCTCCCACAAATGAAACTCCAAATCAAACCGCGCTGTACCCACATCTAACTGCTGCGGGCTGAGTGTTAATTCTGGCAATTCTAACCGATTCCCCGGCGCGTTTTGCAGCGCAAACGCCACCTGAAATAACGGATTTTGGTTCAACGCGCGATCGGGATGCAGTTCTTCTACTAACTTCTCAAACGGCAAATCTTGGTGAGCGTAAGCTCCTAATGCTACCTCTTTGACTCGGTTTAAAAGTTCCCGAAAAGTTGGATTTCCCGACAAATCTGTACGCAGCACCAAACTATTGACAAAAAAACCGATTAATGCTTCAATTTCACTGCGGTTGCGATTGGCGATCGGCGAACCTACAACAATATCTTCTTGCTGCGCGTAATGGTAAAGCAACGTTTTAAAAGCTGCCAGCATTGTCATAAACAGCGTCACTCCTTCACGCTGGCTCAACGTTTCTAAAGCCTCGCTCAGTTGTTTTGGCAGTTGCAAAAATTGCCTTTTGCCTCGGTAACTTTGAATTGCTGGCCGGGGTCTATCCGCAGGCAAATTTAGCATAGAAATCCCGTTTAACTGCTGTCGCCAGTAAGCAAGCTGCGTTTCTAAAACTTCCCCTTGCAGCCATTCGCGCTGCCATTTTGCAAAATCAGCATACTGGATCGACAAATCCGGTAAAGGCGAAGGTTTTTCGCTAGCAAATGCCGTGTAAAGTGCGCCTAATTCCTGAATTAGCACTCCGATAGACCAACCATCGGAGACAATGTGGTGCATATTCAGCATTAGTAAATATTCGGCATCATCTAACTGCAATAATGTGACTCGCAGCAACAAGTCATTGGACAAATTGAAAGAGCGTTGAGCTTCCTGGGCCGTGAGCCTGTTTGCTTCATTTTGTCTAGATTCCTTGGGCAAGTTTCGCAAGTCCACTACATTAATCGGGAGGTGGAAAGCAGCAGCTATTTTCTGAACAGGTTGCCCCGAAACTACTGCTAAATTCGTTCGTAAAGCTTCGTGGCGGCGCACAATTTCATTGAAGGTTTGTTGCAGCGCCGAAAAATTGAGCGAACCTGTCAAACGCAAGGCTGCGGGAACATTATAAAAAGGATTGTTCGGGACTAATTGGTCGAGAAACCACAAGCGCTGCTGTGCAAAGGAAAGCGGTAGATTTCCGTCCCGCCCCATAGGAACAATCGGTGTAGGAGTGAAACTAGAAGTACGATTAGCTGCTTTTAAAAATGAAATAATTTCGGCTTTTTTATGAGAAATTTCGGCGCGAAGTTTGGGTGTAATAATTCCTTCGGGAGCGTTGCAGCGCAGGCGAGATCCCTCAACAAAAATATTAATATCTAGACTGCGAAGGTAAGATAAAAACTCAACTAACTCCACGCTGACAGAATCTCTGGCATTTGGCGATGAACTCGATATTTTTGGCTCTGGCATTTTGAGTCATCCTGTCAATCGATTTTAGATTTTAGATTTTAGATTTTAGATTTTAGAATTGAAGCATTGACCCCACAGATAAATTCGGGGGTTCCTTTATTGGATACAGGTTTTTTATTTCTGGACGGATCGATCGCGTGGCGGGTATCCTGGATGCTTTCGGTCATTACTTGGGCACATCAATAAATTAAATTCCACCAGCGCACAAATTAAGAGCTTAACTTACCGCTTGCTTACTGTGGCCTAACCTAAGTATGATCCTGTTTGAATTCGCAACCAAAATCCTACCCAAGGTTTCAGCTTATGCCGTTCATGCCCTTCAATTTCCTGTTCCTATGGCTGGTGGGACTGCTGTCCGTCGGAGTCCTTGGCGGAGGTATATACATTATTTACGAATGGTACATCGGCGCACTTGTAGGGATTTCCTACTTAGTCAGCGGAGTCTTGATGGTTCTTTGGTGTGTTGGCGGCCGCTTTATCAGTTTGCCGCTGTTCCGCCGCCCCGGTGCTGACGAACCGAAGCCGACGCGGACGGGTACGGTGCAGCGGGTAGAGAGGCCTGATGGCACTATTTTACAAGTAGAATTCTACGGCCCGGAGGACGGACAGCCGATTATCCTGTCGCACGGTTGGGGGCCGAACAGTATGGTTTGGTATTACGCGAAACGGCAACTAAGCGATCGCTACCGAGTGATTGTTTGGGATCTTCCAGGTTTGGGAAAATCCACTCGACCAAAAAACAGCGACTACTCCCTAGAAAAATTGGCCCGCGATCTTGAAGCCGTCATTGCCATAGCAGGAAATAAACCTGTTATCCTACTCGGACACAGCATGGGCGGCATGATTTCTCTAACATTCAGTCGGCTTTTTCCAGAACTTCTCGGTAGTCGAGTAGCTGGTTTAATTCTGGTAGATACGACTTATACTAATCCCGTCAAAACCGCTATTTTTAGCGGTTTATTACGCGCTTTGCAAAAGCCGCTGCTTCAACCTATGCTCTATCTCACAATAGCTCTTGAACCGATTATGTGGGGAATGACTTGGCTGAGCTATCTCAATGGTTCACTGCACATCAGTGTAGAATTATCGGGATTTAAAGGCACTGAAACGCGCGGTCAATTAGAGTTCTCAGCTTTCTTATCAGCCTTGGGTTCTCCCGGCGTTCTCGCTCGCGGCACACTCGGAATGCTCAAATTTGATGAAACAAAAACTTTGCCATCAATTGACATTCCTGTGTTGGTGATCTGCGGCGATTCAGATATCGCCACTACGCCCCCAGCTAGCCTGCGGATGAAAGCAGAATTACCTCAAGCAGAGCTAGTTACTATACAGAAAGGAGGACACATGGCATTAATGGAACACAACCAGCAGTTTGCCGAAGCTGTCAGGGCATTCTGCACTGAAATTTCGTGACGAAAAATGTGAGTTAAAATCCTGTAGGTTCAGTTAAGGAAAATGGTAGCGAAAATGTCGGGCGGAGTGAAACGGAGGGTTCGTTCCCTAGGGGCCCAAACTACGCACTGATTCGGTCTAGTTCCTAGACCTCTTTGTCACCCTCCCACCTTTAACTGAAAATGCGCTTGACGGCAGGAATACGAGCCAACACGAAATAATCTAACAGCAGAACGGTGACGAGTGAAAGTCCTACAAGCGGGAAGGCAATCCCTAAAACAGCAACGATTGCCAGTGGCACTTTCCATCCCTGAACATGGGTGGGCATTGCAGGCGCACCTAGCCAACCCGTCCCTTTCGGACGGCGCTGCCACCACATCACCGTACCGCTGACTGAAAGCACAATCAAAATTAACGCTGCAAACAACATCAGCAGTTGATTGCTCAATCCAAAATATTTTCCCATGTGAATTGAAATTCCCATTGATACGACTTTGGGTACTAACCCGTAATCCTTCCACCGCACATCTGCTAATACTTTGCCACTGTATTGATCGATGTGCAAAGTGATTTCTTGCGCCGGATTATTGGGAAATGCCGAAACCGTATACACACCCGTTTTGGATTCTGGAAAACTAACACTAAATCCAGGGGGTGCGCCTTTTGCTTGAGCTAAATTTACAACAGAATCTAGATTTACGGACGAATCAGCAAGAGTTCGCTCGATAACTTCGTTGTGTCCTGAATGATGCTCATATCTAGGCGTACTCGATTTAGGAATTGGTAATTGTTCTACTGCCCAAGGCACAACTTGATTTCCCTGCTGATTGAGGGAGCCTGTGAGTGTTGTCGATTGAGGCACGTTATCCCGCATTTGTGCAGGGTAGTAGTTCGACAAACGAGCGAAGGTATCTCCCCAAAAACCTGTCCAGGGTAGTCCACTGAGGATGAGGAAGCCAATTAGTAATACCCCATAAAATCCCGAAACGGCGTGTAAGTCCCGCCAAAATACCCGCTTATTCTGGCTCCACACACGCGGAATTAATGTTCCTAAAAAATTTACTTTGCCGCGAGGCAACCACAGATACAATCCCGTAATCAGCAGCACAAGCCCCCAACAAGAAGCAAGCTCTACTAAATAATCTCCCAATTTTCCGATCATCAGTTCGCCGTGAATCTTGCGTGCGATCGCTTGGAGATTATTATTTTCATCGCGATCGCCTAAAATCTTAGCCGTATAAGGATTCACGAAAACGGCTAGTGTTCTTTCATCTTTAGTCGCGATCGTCACTTCAGCACTGCGATTAGACGCAACGCTCGGCGTAAATTTTGTTACTTTGGCATCAGGATAAGTTCGTTGAACAACTGCCACCTGTTGAGTATAAGGCATCACCACATCCGCAGGCTGCACAAACATATTCTGGTGATACATCGCAGCATCTAATTGCGGTTTAAACAGGTAAATGATGCCTGTGATTGACAAAATCAGCATGAAAGGAATAACAAACAAACCTGCATAGAAGTGCCATCGCCAAACGGTGCGATAAAAACGATTACTGGGAGGTTCAGCAACCAGTGAAGGGTTCAAAACGCTGTTCAATTTACTCATTGTCGTATGCCAAAATATCGAAAAAAAGCCATTATGCTACACAAGTATCAACAATGTCAAAAGACAGGCTGTCAAACAGAGTTGCTGCTTCTGAAGTTTTTAGCCGTCATTCGATTTTAGATTTTAGATTTGAGATTTGAGATTTTAGATGTTGGAGGCGACCCCACGGATAAATTCGGGGGACGCAAGGATTTTAGATTTTAGATTTTGGATTGATTCCACGGATAAATCACGTGGCGGGTACCATCGAGAAATTTTTGGTCAGTAATCCTGATGAAGATTTATTTAACAGGGAAAGTAACTAAAGACCAGTATATTGCAATACCGTTCTGTTCAAGCTGCCTATCTTTTTTTAGCACAAGCGAGGCTCAATCTTTACTCCATCATGGTTTGAGGAGGGTTGTCATCCGGGAGCATTTCATATTTGTAAAAATACTTATTCTGGCTCCATCCTTCTTCCTCTTTCCTCACAGCCTCGGGCCTCGCACCTCAAAACTTAGATTTCTAGCTTGGCTCCAAAAGTGAGATGCTTCTGAGATGTTGCACCCTTCTCAACAAGGCTTTTATGAACAGGCAAGATGCCTGTTCCACAAAAAAATTTATCCTTTGTGGAACGGGCATCTTGCCCGTTCTTGAGAATGGTGCAAAATTGAGATTTTCCCCACTTTTGGACGGTCATTCCACCAAAAAATCAAAATCATCCCGCAATTATGTAAAGCCTTAAAATTCCACATTTTCTCGCTCATTTTCGTCGGTTCTGGGAGTATCCAAACCTTTCGCGGCCCAGCGTATTGTTTCCATGTATTTTGCCAGACTCGCTACAGTCGGAGCCTCAAACAAATTGCTGACCGATAACTCGACTTGCAAAGCGTCTCGGATGCGAGAAATCAACTGAGTTGCTAGCAGGGAATGCCCGCCTAGTTCAAAGAAATTATCGTAGATACTAACTTGCTGTTTGCCCAAAACTTTAGCCCAAATTTTCCCGATCGCCTTTTCGAGTTCAGTCCGAGGCGCTACATAATTTTCTGTTATATCCTCGCTGTCTGTATCTAGATCTGGCAAGGCGCGGCGGTCTACTTTGCCATTGGGCGTCAGCGGCATATTCTCCAACACTGCATAAGTTGCAGGAACCATATATCCTGGTAACTTTTCTTTCAAAAATTGGCGCAGGTCACTTGGTTTTAGAGTTTGACTTTCGGATTTTTCATTAATGCCGTCAGGAATAACATAAGCTACCAAATGTTTATCGTCGGGGATGTCTTCCCTGACAATTACTACTGCTTCGCGCACTTGTGGATGCTGGCACAAAGCCGCTTCTATTTCTCCCAACTCGATGCGGTAGCCGCGAATTTTTACTTGGTCGTCAATGCGACCTAAAAACTCGATGTTGCCGTCAACCCAATAGCGGCCTAAATCACCTGTTTTATAAAGCCTAGAACCAGATTTATTGCTAAAAGGGTTAGGAATGAATGCAGCAGCAGTTAAATCGGGCTGGTTGAGGTAGCCTTTCGCCAGTCCGTCACCGCCGACGTACAATTGACCTATAACACCGATCGCCACTGGCTGCAAATCCGCATCGAGGAGATAAATTTGCGTGTTGGCGATCGGGCGGCCGATGGGGAGAGATGTTGCGGTTTCGGGTACGTCTTGCACGCAATAATAAGCCGAAAATGTGGTATTTTCTGTCGGCCCGTAAACGTGAATTAATTTAGCGGTTTGATTGTGTTTTATAACTTTTTTCACCCATCTCATATCGACCGCTTCTCCGCCAAACAGCAAGCAGCGCAGCGAATCAAAAGCTTGCGGTAAAACTCTAGCAATTTGTTGAAATAAGGCAGTTGTTAAAAACAAAACAGTGATGCCTTGTTGGCGCAGTTCTAAGGCTAAATCGTGAGGCGAAAGGGTAATATTTGTGCTAATTCCCGCGAGTTGAGCGCCGTTAAGCAAGGCTCCCCAAATCTCGAACGTGGCTGCATCAAATGAAGCGTTTGATGCTTGGGCAATTTTATCGGTAGGTTCTATTTTTATATAGTTGGTGTTGAGTACCAGCCGATTTACTGCTTTGTGGGTGACAGCAACTCCCTTGGGTTTTCCTGTTGAGCCGGATGTGTAAATAACGTAAGCTAGGTTGTCTGCTGTTACGGTGTTGGCGGGATTTTCGGCGCTTTCTTTGGCTATGTGTTCCGAGTCGCGATCGAAGTAGATCGCCGAGTTTGAGAAGTCTCGACAATTCTCAATCAATTTATCCTGAATTAGCAAGACTTTAACTCGAGCATCTTCCAGCATCAAGTTTAGCCGATCGCGCGGATAGCTCGGATCTAACGGTAAATAAGCGCCTCCCGCCTTCAGTACAGCCAACATCCCGACAATTAGGTCGATCGATCGTTCTGCACAAAGCCCCACTAAAACCTCCGCCCCCACGCCCTGTTTTTGCAGGTAGCGCGCCAGTTGGTTGCTGCGACTGTTGAGTTCTCTGTAAGTCAGGTGCTGGCCCTCGAAAGTTAGGGCGACATCCTCCAGATGCTGCTGGAGTTGCTCTTCAAATAACTGATGAATGCACTTATTTTGAGGATAATCTGTGCGAGTATCGTTCCATTCTTTGAATAATTGATTCACTTCATCCTCGCTCAATAAAGGTAAGTTAGCGATTCTTTGTTCTGGATTAGCCACAATGCTTTCCAGCAAACTTTTAAAATGCCTCAGCATTCGGGCGATGGTAACTTCATCAAATAAATCTGTATTGTACACAGCTAAGCCTCTGAGCCCTTCCGAATCTTCCCAATCTTCGCCGTATCTGCTCCTAAAGTTATCGGAAGCTTCCCACAAATACAGCTCTAAATCAAAGCGCGTTGTTTGAGTCTCCAAAGGAAAAGAACTCAACTTTAATTCTGGCAATTCTAGCTCGTCCAGCGGCGCATTTTGCAGGCCAAATACCACCTGAAACAGCGGGTGGCGATTCAACGATCGCTCTGGGTGCAATTCCTCGACTAGCTTCTCGAAAGGCAAATCTTGGTGAGCGTAAGCTCCCAGGGTTACTTCCCGCACCCGGCCCAAAAAATCTCGGAATGTCGGGTTTCCCGAACAGTCTGTTCGCAGCACTAAAGTATTGACAAAAAAACCGATTAATGCTTCTATTTCGCTGCGGTTGCGATTGGCGATCGGCGAACCTACTACAATATCTTCTTGTTGCGAGTACCGATAAAGCAAAGTTTGAAATGCTGCGAGCAGTGTCATAAATAAAGTCGCTCCTTCTCGCTGCGAGAGCGCTAAAAGTGCGTCCTTCAAGTTTTTTGGCAGTTCTAAATATTGAGTTTTTCCCCGATAATTTTGCCTAGCTGGTGCAGGGCGATCTGTCGGCAAATTTAACACAGAAATTCCGTGCAGTTGCTGCCGCCAATAAGCTAGCTGAGTTTCTAATACTTCACCTTGCAGCCATTCGCGCTGCCACTCGGCAAAGTCGGCATATTGAAGTGATAATTCTGGTAGGGGAGATGGCTGTTGATTTATAAACGCTGTATAGATAGCTTCTATTTCTCGAATTAGTACCCCGATCGACCAATCATCAGAGGCTATGTGGTGCATATTTACCAATAGAATATGCTCGGTTTCTGTCACCCGCAGGATGGTGACTCGCATCAGCGGCCCGGTGGATAAATTGAAAGGGTGAAGAGATTCTGCTGCGGCGAGTTTCTTTGCTTCTGTTTGCCGTTGTTTTGGCGGCAAATGTTGCAGGTTTAATAGTTTTAAATGAGTCTTGAAAGCGGCAGAGATTATCTGCACTGGTTGACCTGATACCGCTGCAAAAGTGGTTCGCAAAGTTTCGTGGCGCTGCACTATTTCGTTGAAGGTTTCCTCTAAGGCTGTTAAGTTGAGGGAACCAGTTAAGCGCAGTGCTGTTACTACATTATAGAAAGGGTTGTCCGGTGCGAATTGGTCGAGAAACCACAAGCGCTGCTGGGCAAATGAGGCTGGAAAGACAAACACTTCGGCTTCTGAGGAAATATTCAGTTTTTCTATATCGTTTGTAAAGGAATTGTCATAAATTTCGGATGCCATATCTATTGCTCTTGGGGGATGGGATGTGTTAATTTTTTGATGGCGCGGGGTGGCTTTTTGACCGACAGCATCCAGGATACAAGCCCGCGGATTCATCCGTGGAGAAATAAAAAACCTGTATCCGAGAAACTGCCCCCCCGAATTGATCTCGCGCAAGTCAATGCTTCAATTCTTTAATCTAAAATCTAAAATCGCGCAATCGATTGAGGGTGCGATCGCCTCTTAAAACTTTCGCGAGCAAAAGATCGGAACCTTTAATATAATAAATCTGGGTGCGGGAGTGCGGGAGAGACGCGGGCAAAAAAAACCCGGTTTCTGGCTGTACGATCGAGTTATCCGTTGAGGGGCTAGGAGTGCCACCCCCCAATCAAATTTAGTCGCGGAACGGCCAAGATGTTTGTGATTCGGGTGCAATCGGGTGAGTTAGATGCGAGAATTACCGGGAGCAATCCGTAGAGAGGTCAAGGTATAGTATGATTTCTAATTGCACAAAGTGTTCTTGGGGCGATTTCGTTCGGAATAGCTTTGCTTCACGCAATTTTCTCACATTTGTAGCTTAGCGACTACTATTGATTCAACAGTGTCCGCAATCTTTTAGAGCTACTCACTAAAACTTGCGGCCTGATTTGGCAAAATACTTAAGAACACTGAACGTGCAGTTTAAATTAGAGGTTATAGGCTAATGGCGCAGCGGAACGTATACTCGTCAAAGGGCGATCCAGAGGATGCACAATCAGCAGAAGAAGTCCTCCACTCAGTAATGCAAGAACTGGACGCTTTGCATGAAAATGTCAAAGGCCAGTTAAATCAAGACATTACTCGGCTGCAAACTGAAAAAAATCACCTGATTGAAGATATTGAAGACCTCCGGGAGCAATATCGCAAATTGCAGTCTCAGCAAATGGAATCTCTGTCTGGGCGATACATTCAGCAGCAGCAATTGTGGCTGAAGCAGTTGGCTCAAGTTTTGGCTCACAATTTGCAGGATTTGTTGGTGCAGCGGTTCAACGAACTCAGTGCGAATTCGGGAAATTCTCTCAGCAGCCCTATTCCCAGCGGCGAGTTCCCGATACCCTTGCCGCCGAGCAACTACGACGAACGGGCGTCGCAGTTGCTGGCGGCGCTGGATGAAAGGATCGATCGCAGTTTCCAGATGCTGGAACAAGATTTAACCAGTTACGAAAGCGAGCTTTCCGTGCGGCTGAACAACATGAAAACCCTGGAACTGCAAGGGGAAGAGCTGTTACAAAATCTCGTAAACCGCATCAGGGAAGAACTCGAATCCGAAGAAGCATATCTTGAGAATCCTTTCGATGCTCAAGATTCCTATGTCGAGGAATCTACTAATTCTGTTAATTCTGTTAATTCTGTCCGCCCGCAATTTCTGCAGCCAACACCTGTGGAAAGGCCGCGGGAACCCGTGCCGGAACCCTCTTCAGTGCCCTCGACCGCATCCGCTAAAGCACCTTCTCAAGTACAGACAGGTTTGGTGCTGGCTTTGTCTTCGGCGGTGGTATTGTCGCTGTTTAATGTTTGTTTGAGAATTCTAATTAAAGCCAAAAATCCTCGGATAGTTTTTGGCTTGTTTGAATTTCCGGGGGTGGTGACTCCTGGTTTTGGAAATTCTTTGTTGATTTTGTTGATGCGGCTGATCGTGGTGATGGCTTTGATGCCGATATTGGCGACATTTCTGTATCCTTCTGTGTGGAAAGATATTAGGCGGTTGTTCCAGTCGGGCGATCGAGCTTTGTGGAGTAAGGTTTTAGGAAGCGCATTTTTTCTGTTTTTGTCTCAGGTTTTGATTTATTTGGCGATCGGCAATATTCCAGCCGGGATCGCGATTACGATTTTCTTTATTTACCCGATCGTCACCGTACTCGGTTCTTGGATCTTGTTTGGCTCTCGCCCCAGCACAGTCGGCTTTTTGGCGATCGTCGGGATTACCGCAGGTCTGATTTTAGCTGGGTGGCCGAGTTTTGCGGCCCCTGCTCCGGGCGGCGGCAATGTCGGGGTGGGAGTCACGGCTGCACTGGCTTCTGGGATTACCTTTGCAGGTTACGTATTGCTGACGCAAATGGCCGCAGGCAAGCTGCACCCAATTCCTTTTAGTTTAGTTAATTTCGGCGCGATTTTTGTATTTTCCTCCCTGAGTTTGTGGGTGCCACTGTCGGACAATTTTGCTCCTAAAATCGACCCAAATGTTTGGCCGGGTTTGATTGTCGGAGGCGTTGTTTTAGGGGTGCTGACGCTGTTTAGCTATCTTTTGAATAATTTTGCCATCCGGTTCGCGGGGGCAGCCTTAGCATCAGTAATTGGCACTTTAGGGCCGGCAATGACCGCACTCTTCGGTTTTCTAATTATCAATGAGAAGTTGCAGCCTGTGGCAATTCTCGGCATGGCTGTGGTGACGTTGAGCGTGGCTGCTATGAGTGTGGAACGCATAATGGCTCCTCAGAAGAAGGCTAGTTAAGGCAAGAATTTGTCCTTCATAATAGATACCAGAACCCCGACTTTTAAACATTCGGGGTTCTGGTATCTATCCCATTTAAAATCTAAAATCTCCAATCTAAAATCGACTTAACCTATGACTGCAGTTATTAAAATATCGCCCAACTTAGAGGAGTTCCTAAAACTTCCAGAAACGGAGCCACCTTGCGAATATATCAACAAAGAAATAATTCAAAAAGCGATGCCTCAAGGTGAACATAGCAGATTGCAAGGTAAGCTTTGCAATGTCATCAATCAAATAGTCGAAACACCAAAGATTGCTTATGCTTTTCCCGAGTTGCGTTGCACTTTCGGCGGTGTATCACTCGTCCCAGATGTAGCAGTATTCCGGTGGGAAAGAATTCCCTTTCTACCATCGGGTAGAATTGCTAACCGCTTTGAAATTTATCCAGACTGGGCGATAGAAATTCTTTCTCCCGGACAAAGCCAAACAAAAGTGCTTGCTAAATTACTTGCTTGTTCGCAACAAGGCACTGAATTGGGCTGGTTAATGATTCCAGAAGAAGAAAGTATTTTAGCGGTATTTCCCGGGCAAAGGGTGGAGTTTTACGAAGGTGCAACTAATTTGCCAATACTTAATGGAATTGAGTTAGAATTGACTGTCGAAACAGTTTTTAGCTGGTTGAGTTTTAGTTAAGGATCGCGAATTAAATAACTTACAATTTTAATTGTTATTGTGGGATGGGCTCTTATAGCCCGTCGCCCAATTTTAATTGTTATTGTGGGATGGGCTCTTATAGCCCGTCGCCCAATTTTAATTGTTATTGTGGGATGGGCGTCCCGCCCGTCCACTCATGACGGGCTATAAGAGCCCATCCCACTTTCAAGAGTGGAAGTTATTTAATTCTCATTCCTAAGTTAAAAAGTGCGCGAAGCGGATGTATTCCGTAGGGAATCGCCATTCTTAAACAACAGAAACAACCACTCGAAAACCCACAATACTAGCCTTGCAATCCGGCTGATATCTGAGGCGACACGCGCTGCGACAATTCGGAGGATGATCGTTCCAAGAACCACCCCGCAACAACCTCAGCGAAGACTCCCCGTCAGACTCCCAAACGCTACCATCGGCAGGCGCACCGTTATAATTATTGTGCCAAGAATCCGCGCACCATTCCCAAACATTTCCGTGAAAATCGTACAATCCGAAAGCATTAGGTTTAAAACTGCCAACATCTGTCGTTTGAAAGCGATAAACTCCCTTGGGCGCGTCAGCGTAATTAGAATTTCCGTTGTAATTGGCTAACTCGCTGGTAATCGTTTCCCCAAAATGAAACGGCCCCGTAGTTTGCCCCCGGCAAGCATATTCCCATTGGGCTTCGCTAGGCAAGCGATAATTCTTACCAGTTTTGCGAGAAAGTCGATCGCAAAACTCCACAGCCTCGTACCAAGATACATTTTCTACTGGTCGATTTGCACCTTTAAAACGGGCAGCATTGGGATTGAGAAATATTTTAATTTCCGGCAGCGCCGCCACTGCTGTCCACTGGGCCTGAGTGACTGGAAATTTGCTAATATAGAAAGAGCCTAAAGTTACTGGGTGCTGAGGTTTTTCGTCGCTGTCACCCCGCTCTTTTGGAGAACCCATGAGGAAAGTACCGCCAGGAACTGATACCATTTCCAGCAGTGTACTGTTCCCAAGATGTTCTTCAAAAAAACGCGCTTGACCGCTGTAAACATTAGTTGGCTTCCCGCGCTTGTCTACTGTCACCACTTGAAATTCAAAAGTGCTTTTGACAGCGGTAATTCTCTGTGCTGCCTTGTTCTGAGGCGGATTGGTGTTAGATTTTTCCCTCAGATAGACAGAGATATTGCTGTTGATTTGCCCGCTTTGATTGAGCGGGGTATTGATGGCAAGTTGTCCTCCCTTTGTCCGAAAAGAATTTAGAGCAAGTTGTCCTCCATTGGCACAATGGGGTTGGGGAGGTAAAGAATAGAGATTTAAAGCTTTGATTACTTCATCAGCAGATTGATATCTATTTTTGAGATAATCTTGAATTAATTTGTCTAAAACATTTGCCAACTCGCTGCTGATTTTTGTGCCTGCTGGCAACCGTTCTCTCCAAATCCAGCCGCCGTTTATCGGGTCATAAAGGTCATCGGAACCGTCAACTTTTGGCAAACATTGAGTTAGCAGTCTCAGGCAAGTTATTCCCAAACTGTACAAATCGCTGCCGGGGAAAACTTGACCGCGCATTTGTTCTACCGGCGAATATCCGGGCGTTCCTACCGTCGTGCCTACTTTGCTCATTAGGGAACCCGTCACTTGTTTGGAAATGCCGAAATCTATCAAAACTAACTCTCCCCGCCCTCCCCTTCGGAAAGCTGAATTCCGAAAATTTCCCGCCTTTGGCAGAGAGAAGTTAACAGAGGTGCGGCGGCGCATGATATTCTCAAGTTTGATGTCTCGGTGAATGACCTGGCGATCGTGCACAAATTTCAAAATCGGCAGTACATCTGCCAGCAACTGCCAAATTTTTTCTTCGCTAAAAACACCCTGCTGAGTTAATTCTGCTAGTAAAGTTTGCCCCTCAATCAACTCTTGTACTAAATAAAGTCGCTTGTCTTGTTCAAAATAAGCAATTAATCGAGGAATTTGGGGATGTTCGCCGAGTTCGTAAAGTCGTTTCGCTTCTTCTTTAAACAATTGTGCGGCTTTTTCAAGTGCTGAGGTTCCTTGAAATTGGGGTACAAACTGCTTAATTACGCAGGGATCGTCCATGCGATCCGTATCTACCGCTTCGTAAGTTCTGCCAAATCCCCCTTCGCCCAACAGTCGAATCACGCGGTAGCGGTTTCTGAAGAGAGGGTTGAGGCCTTGAGCTCCGCAACTTTGACAAAATTTAGAGTTATCGGGATTGAAAGGATGAGAGCATTTTGGATTAGAACAGTAGAACATATCTGGGCAGAAATGATCCGGTTAAGGTTATCATATATCTTTTCGGGTTACTCATACCAATTCACTATGAACCTGCACTTAATATAGCTTCTAGGATATAGTCCCAACCACAGAGAGATAAAACTTCTTC
>NZ_JAUBRP010000013.1:0-1338 GCF_036701935.1 Microcoleus sp. M2_D5
TCCCGCCCGTCTATCGGGGACGGGCGGGACGCCCATCCCACAATAACAATTAAAATTATAAGTTATTTAATTCGCGATCCTAAGCTGCTGAAAAAAAATACTTGAGGAAAATTTTACGGCCTGTAAACGGTTTTGATTGCTGTGTTCGCCTAGAAATGACAAAATTTTTAACTTCGGCGGCACAAAATCCAGCGCAATTCCATTGGGGGGCGTGCGTTTGCCATCGGGAAGACATCTCGACCGGTGGCCCAACTGGGAAACCAGGGCGTCGGGGGCCAGGCTGCTTCCGGCAGGTGGTGGCGTTCATATTCAAACACCAATTCGTCGGATATTTGGACTAAGGGCAACCCTTCCATTGCTGTGGCGAGTTCTTGGGGCGTAAATAAAGTAGACCAGGAGAGTTGGGCAACTTGTCGCACGAGGGCATCTGGCTGGTAGTCGCCGACTGTTAAAAACGTGCTGAACAGCAACAGACCTCCGGGACACAGGGAATCGCACATTTTAGCGAGGAAAAGCCGTACTTGATCGCTGTCTCGAAAATGTGAGATGACTTCGGCGGCAACTGCCAACTGGTAGCGGGCCGGTTTCATCCGCATTAAGGGATCGAGCACATCGCCTTCAGTCACTGTCACGGGAAGATTTTCGGCTGTTACTGCTGCTTTCAATTGTTCTGCAAAAGCTGGAGCTAGTTCGATCGCATCTACAGAATAGCCCAATCTCGCCAGGGGCAAGGTATTGCGGCCGGTACCAGCCCCCACGTCCAAAATCCGCACTCCATCGGGCGCGCCCAATTTAGCAGCCGTTGCCATCAATTTTGCATCGGGATGAGCTCCGAACAGCGGAGGTTCTCTGGTGTCTACCCAGCTTTTGTACTGTTCTCCAACACTTGAGGTAGTAACAATCACTTTGCAGGCTAAACCGGTTTGCGGCGGCTGCACCGATTCGTATTGCAGGATCAGCATCGATGCTGTGGAGGTGCGGTAGCCTTGTTCTAACTTGGTGGCTAAAAGCTTGCTGAGTTCCTCTCTGCGGTCTTCGGGCAGGGGTCTGTCGAGAGTGCTAAATAGCTTTTCTATCGACTTGAGATAGTGGTTTAGCATTCCGGGTACGCAGGGGAAAATTAATTCTCCGCGAGCGTTGATGCGAGTATTAATTTTGTAGAGGATAGCTTGCTGGAGAATGTCGGGATTTACTACCAGCGGTAGCTGTTCTGTCTGGTCGATCGTACTTTCGGCGCCCATAAATTCCGCGAAGAGGTGATTAGTTGTTAGTTGTTAGCTGTTAGTTGTTAGCTGTTAGTTATTAGTTATTTGTTATAACTCACATTTTGCACCCTTT
>NZ_JAUBRP010000013.1:1438-14311 GCF_036701935.1 Microcoleus sp. M2_D5
TCAATAACAGGCAAGATGCCTGTTCCACAAAGAGTAGATTTTCTTCTTGTGGAACGGGCATCTTGCCCGTTCATAAAGCTTATTGACAATGGTACATTTCAGTTATAACTCACATTTTGCACCCTTTTCAATAACAGGCAAGATGCCTGTTCCACAAAGAGTAGATTTTCTTCTTGTGGAACGGGCATCTTGCCCGTTCATAAAAATCTATAAGCAGCGCGTCAAACCACTTTTCGCGTAAGTATTAATTATCAAAACAACGCCGATTTTAGAGCTTTATTTTCAATAAATCTCGAATCGACCAAGCCCACAACCAGAGTAGGTATGAAAATCGGATTTAATATCAATATAAGCTGTAGCGAATTCAAATTTTATGTTTCACGGCGAGGTGGAAAAAGCGTCAAATCCTCTCGCCTTCTCCCCTCTTTCCTTCCCCTTGTCAGCCATAACAGGCAATGTATATGGGTAGCAACTAAAAGCGGGGCTTAGTTGCTGCCGGTAAAAGTCACTTGCGGGAACTTTGACTGAGCTTCAGTCATCGGGCGCCGTCTGCCTTCCTCTTGCCAGTAGTTGATGACTTCTGTGGCTTGGTTGAGGATTTCGACGCGATCGTTATCAGCAATCCAGTGTTTGGCTTCGAGTTCGTTTTTGAGGTCTTCCCACGCATCTTTGCGGGGCCAGAAAAAGTAGGATGTCAGCGGGCTAGTTCCTTTGCCGACAACTTGGTCAACGGCGAGGGCAACATTCTCTTCTAGCCAGAGAACTTTTAAGATGAACTTGGACAAGCAAACCTCCAGGGTTCCGATCGAACTTGTTAAAAATTTCTACAATCGCTAAGCGTAGCACACTCTGTTCGATAATTGGTCATCGGCCATAAAAAGTTTTGTGGCGCGGCTGGTTTTAGCGCCGCTCAGGGGCTGGGAACCGATAAAATTTGGGTTCTCGCCCGCCCTAGGTACAAGGATAGTTAAGTTGTGAACAGAGTTATTTTAGTCTTCGACATTGACGGTGTGGTGCGGGATGTGTCCGGTTCCTACCGGCGGGCGATCGCGGATGCGGTGGAACATTTCACGGCGGGTGCTTTTCGCCCGAATTCTCTCGATATCGACTCTCTGAAGTCTGAGGGAGTGTGGAACAATGACTGGCAGGCGTCTTTCGAGTTAGTTTGCCGTTATTTTGAGGGAATTGGGCGATCGAGAAACGAACTCGCGATCGACTATGACGAATTAGTGGCTTTTTTCCAAAGTCGCTATCGCGGGCCCGATGAGAAAAATTGGACTGGTTACATTTGCGACGAACCGCTGCTGTTAAGTCCGGCTTACCTGGAAAATTTAACAGTTGGGGGAATTGTTTGGGGCTTTTTTAGCGGGGCGATGCGGGATGAAGCTGCTTATGTTTTGTCAGGGAAACTGAGTTTAAATTCCCCGGTGTTGGTGGCGATGGAAGATGCACCGGGAAAACCCGATCCGGCTGGACTTTTCGCGGCAATTGAACAGTTGGAAACTCTGCACGGTTTAGCAAAAAATTTGCCCGTGATTTACGCGGGAGATACTGTTGCGGATATTTACACGGTTGTGAAGGCGCGGGAAGTGGAACCAAATCGGGTTTGGCTGGGGGCTGGAATTTTGCCGCCTCATGTTTTGGATGATGCTGTGCGCTGCGAGGCTTATGCTGCGGTGCTGGGAAATGCGGGTGCGGCAGCGGTTTTCAGGAATGTCGAGGAGTTGACGGCTGCGCGGATTCGAGAATTAGTCAATTGTTAGTTGTCAGTTGTTAGTTGTTATATCAAATCCGGTAGCATCGGAATTATTCATCTCTGTATTCTCTCCCTCTGCGTTCTGGAGCGCCCTCTGCGGTTAAATCATTCCGATGCAACCGGAAACGATATTAGTTGTCAGTTATCGAAATAACCAATGACAACCTCCAACTTTCCTTTTGAGATTATTTTAAGTGCAAGAATTTGTCTAATGCACTGACTGCAAGTGGTGGCCAGCGGCGGGTATGGGCAACCCAATCGAGGTCTTTGTAGCGGGAGTCGAGGCCGATGGCTGCTACCCAATTGCTCTCAGCTTCGCCGCGATTTCCAGCTTCCCAAAGACAGGCGCTGAGGGCGGCTCTCATGTCGGCAAATTGGGGGTATCTGCGGACGATGTTTTTCATGTTGCGAATTGCTTCTTTGGTTTGCCCGTTTTGATAAAGTGCCAGGGCGTGGTTGGCGCGGGCAAAGGCGTATTCGGGGGCTAGTTCAAAGGCTTTGCTGTAGTCGGCAATTGCTTGTTCCCATTGTCCTAAACCTGCTTCGGCGTTGCCTCGGTTGTTGTAGGCGGCTGGATCTTGGGAGTCTAATTCTAGTACGTGATTGTAGTCGGCGATCGCCTCTTCCCAGCGTCCTAAACCTTCTAAGGCGGTGCCGCGGTTTAGGTAGGGATCGGGGGCGTCGGGTGCTAGTTCGATCGCTCTTTCGTAGTCGGTAATAGCAGCTTGTAGTTTGTTTTGGCTGACTCTAGAATTGCCTCGGTTGCTCCAAGCGGCCGCTTGTGAGGGAAATTTGTCAATGATTTGAGTCCAAAAAGTTTCAGCGGCGGGAAATTTGCCTTCATTTGTAGCTTCAAAAGCTTTTTGAACGAGTTCTCCCAATTCCTGTTGGGGATCGGCGATATCTGTTGGTTGTACTTGTGCGGCAACGGGGGCAATATTTCCCAACCATACTAATCCGGTTACAATTAATACTGTAAAAAATGTGAAAAGTGAGCGAATCATCGTTGTTGGTCGTTTAAACTTTACTAAACATATTATTAACCGAATTGGCGGGCGTTGGTTAGAAGATGTTTGAAAAGTCTGGGCGACTTAAGTCGCAGCTACAGGGACAAAACCTGCCTCCGCAGGTTCTGGATTTTGTTTCGTCGGGATAGGCGGACTTTGGTTGGGTAGTTGCAGGTTTAACTGATATCATGTCCGATCGATTGACCGTAATATCCCGGTAGGGGCGGGTTTTTGAGATTGTCAATTATTGGCAGATATTGGCAGGTTTACCCGCCCCTTGCAAGCTCCAAGTAGCGCCTGAGCAGTCCATCAAAATTGATGCAACCCTTCGGGCGTTCGCGAGCTGACGGGGTGACAACCTGGTCAAAAGCCCTACCTGTTGAGGATTTCGGCAAGTTGCGGTAAAAAAAATGGGGTAATTTTTGTCAACAAGCCCCATCTGTTAAATATGTTTCCTCAATTTTACCACATCCACCTGCTACAGCAACTAAAAACCGACGTATACGTGACGCTTAAAATCTTGGTATATCTTTTGCAATGCCACAAACAAGTTAGTATTGAGTTGCTGGCTTCTTTGATGCCTTATCCCATTTTATTTGAGGGTCGTCGTTGCAGCATACAAAGATTTATTAAATTATCTTGCCTCGACATTAAAAACCTCTGGTTCCCTATTGTTCGATAATTTATAAAAACAAAATTTTCTCGCTTCCAGAGCCTTAAACTTACTGCTGTGATTTGGGTGGGAGTGATATTGCAGTTACTTCTGAGGGAGATACATTTAGCGGTAAATAAATTACCAAAGTTAGGAATCATTATGCCAAGTTGAGAGCAAATATCCAGCGAAAAGCCACGAAAGGCTCGCGTTGCACTCGGCGTAGATGTCGAGAATTGTTGAAACGGTTGTCGGGCAAGGGAAAGCGCTTTCAGACTTTGGTAAATCACACTATCAGTCACCGTATCGTAACCGAGGCTAAGAACAAAAATCAAGTTGTCGCTTTGGAAGATTTGACGGGAATTAGGGAGCGCACAAATCAGCAGCCACGCTCGAAAAAAGAGCGGAGACGATTCAATAACTGGGCATTCTTTCAGTTGCGCCAATTCCTAATCTACAAAGCTATAAAGCATAGGGTAAAGATTTTGTTTGTGGAGCCTAGCTAGATATACTAGCAAAATGTGCCACAAGTGCAATCATATTCACCCTGGACGGGGCGAATCTTATAGAACTGGTAAAAAGTTCGCTTGTGGCTATTGTGGCTGGAAAGGTGATGCCGACTTAAACGGCAGTAAGAATATTGCTGCTATTGGGGCTTTCGTAAATAAGCCCTTATGTTCGAGATTGTTTTGCAATGTGCAAGATTATTTCAGGGCGATTGAAAGCCCACACTGTGCCTGTACTCAGGGAGCGTGCTGGGTAATTTACCAGGCCCTGCTACAATCCACTTAGTCTCCCTTTAATTTTTGCCATAGACTTCCATGAGTGAAACCGTCCTAGAAGTTCGCAACCTGCGGGTTCAATTTCAATCTGCGGACGCAGGCGATGCGTCTGCAACCGTCAAAGCGGTTGACGGCATTTCGTTTGAGGTCAAGCGAGGGCAAACTTTGGGCATCGTGGGAGAGTCGGGTTCGGGAAAATCGGTAACATCCCTGGCTGTTATGGGTTTGCTGTCGAGTTCGTCAACGAAAATCGAGGGCGAAATTTGGTTTTCTCCGACAAAAGACGGCGCTAGCAATGGGCCTGTGAATCTGCTGGAAATGCCGGACAGGAAAAAGCAAACATACCGGGGCAGTCAGATTGCGACGATTTTTCAAGAGCCGATGAGTTCGCTAAATCCGGTTTATACGATCGGATTTCAACTCACCGAAGCCATTTGTTTGCACCAACAGGTGTCGCAGACAGAAGCGCGGCGCCAAGCTGCTTCTCTGCTGCAAGAGGTGAAGCTGCTACCGGGCGACGATGAGCTCAGGCAGCGGTGTTTGGCTTTGCGGCAAGAAGCGGTTCGGGAGGACGATCGCGATTTGATGCAGCTCGTCAACGGCCAAAAACAAGCTATGCTCGATCGCTACCCCCACGAACTCTCAGGCGGTCAAATCCAGCGCGTGATGATTGCAATGGCAATTTCTTGCAATCCAACTTTATTAATTGCTGATGAACCTACCACGGCTTTGGACGTAACCGTGCAGGCAACAATCTTAGCTTTGCTGCGGGAGTTGCGGGACTCTAGAGGCATGGCAATGATTTTTATTACCCACGATTTGGGCGTCATTGCTGAAATTGGCGATACGGTGGCGGTGATGTACCGAGGCAAGATTGTTGAGTGCGGTGCGATCGAACAAATTTTCAGCAATCCCCAACATCCTTACACAAAAGGTCTGTTAGCTTGCCGCCCAACTCTCGATCGGCAACTGCGCCGCTTGCCGACAGTTTCCGATTTTATGGATGTCACCACAAATGCTAGCGGCGAATTAGTAATTGTCGAGAAAAATGCCGATTTAGACGGGGACAGCAGCGGTGGAAATTCCGCTTTTGCAACAGGAAAACCGCCTCGGTTGCCGCATATTTCTGGTCCTTTGCTAGCTGTTAATAACTTGCGCGTCGGTTTTCCTGTTCAGGGGATGTTTGGCGAAACCAAACGCTTATTTATGGCGGTAAACGATATTTCTTTTGAGGTTTACCCCGGCGAGACTTTGGGTTTGGTGGGCGAGTCTGGATGCGGCAAATCTACTTTGGCGAGGGCTTTGCTGCAATTAATTCCGATCGCCAGCGGTCAAGTGTTTTTTGAAGGTCAAGAAATTACGCCTCCTGCGATAAGTAGTTCGGCATCGCAGTGGATGGCTAATTATCGGATAAAAAAAGAGTACGATCGCAAATTGCGGTGGCTGCGGCGCGATCTGCAAATTATTTTTCAAGATCCTTTTAGTTCTCTCGATCCGCGTCTAAGTGTTGGGGATGCGGTGATGGAACCGATGGTGATTCACCGCTTTGGTAAGAACCAGAAAGAACAGCGCGATCGCGCGGCTTATTTGTTGGATAGAGTGGGTTTGAATCCCGATTTTATGCGGCGCTACCCTCACGAGTTTTCGGGCGGACAGCGGCAGCGAATTTGTATTGCTAGAGCTTTGGCTTTGAATCCTAAGTTTATTATTTGCGATGAGTCGGTTTCGGCATTAGATGTGTCCGTGCAGGCGCAAGTTTTAAATTTGCTCAAGGAGTTGCAAACAGAGTTTGGACTGACTTATATTTTTATTTCTCACGATTTGAGCGTGGTCAAGTTTATGAGCGATCGCGCGATCGTCATGAACAAAGGTAAAATCGAAGAAATTGGCACTGCTGAGCGCATTTACCGCCAACCGCAGCAAGCTTACACGCGACAACTCATAGCTTCTATTCCTGCGGGGAACTTGGAGCGAATTCGGCAACAGCAACTAGGTCGCCAAGCTGCTTGGTCTCCATCGCCGGCAGATGAATCAGAACAAAATTGATATCTAGTGTTTTTAACTCGTATCAAGTACCAATTGCCTGTTACCAATTACCAATTACTAATTAGCCCTTACGCGCGAACAACTCGTGCAACGAAAAACTGCTACGAAGATTTTTTTCCTTTTATCTTCACAAATCAGCAGTTGAGCTTTATTTTAACTTCATAATTTATGCTCAAATTCAACCTGTTTGAACTTGACTAATATTCCTGGTTGTTGAAGCCACACCCTGGGTGGTTCACGCAGTATTTTCATACATCAAACCAGGTCATTCCTGGACGCAAAAAGTGCTATTATACGCTACTATAATGCGACAATCAGCTTCATCCGCAGCCTCCATAATTAGGTTCTGCGTCCAATTAGCTAGATTAGGCCAAAAGTCTAATGACTAACAGCAATATGTAGCGTAGTATGATAGATAAGCTCTCTCTCTGAGTTGGAAAAATTAAAAAATGTACACCTCAGCTAAAAAGAGATTGCTTGCTAATTCCGTAAATACACTTAATTATCTAGCCAGCTTGCGTAAATCTACGCAAATTTTAAATATTAAAATGCTAGATTTGGCAACCCAGCAAATTTTTACAAAATTTAAACATTTTTATTTATATGAATTGTGAGCCACCACAAGTAAAACGGAATCAAGAGTAAAAAAATGAAGTCTTCTGTTCGTATCGAAGCATCCAAAAGCACTAAAATATTGAACTTACTGCAACTGTTGTTGAGAAAAATCACTGCAGCAGTCACCAGAATAGAAAAGGCAAAAGGCAGCAAGCAGTATGGTAAAAAAATCAGCGTAGCGACGATCGCCCCTGGCAGTTTATTCTCAATTTTGATAATTGCACTGCTGGTGTTCAACGGGTGGCTCGTAGCTGGCAGCGGCGATAATTTCTATGCCCGCCAAGTCGCCCTGGGATTTTTGGTAATAGCAAATATTGTCTTTATGGCGGTATCGGCGGGTTCAAAAGCTTCTGCTGTCGCAGCCCAAAACGATCGCCCACCCAGCGAACCCAACGGGGGCGATCGCTTTTTTAGCCTCTCGCTAGATCTGCTGTGCGTCCTTAGTTTTGACGGTTATATAACACTCATCAACCCAGCAGCAGAAAAAATCCTCGGCTATCCCCCAGGAGAAATGATTGGCAAAGTCTTCATTGAATTCGTGCATCCAGACGATCGCGAAACTACTTTAAAAGAAGCTGAAAGTGTTGCTGCGGGGAATAATACCGTTGGGTTTGAAAACCGCTGGCGCTGCCGCAACGGTTCTTACAAGTGGATAGCCTGGACTGGTACTCGTTTCTGCGAGGAAGAATTGCTCTATGGTGTCGGTCGCGACATTACCGATCGAAAACTTGCAGAAGCAGCGCTGCAAGATAGCCAGCATTTTGTTGAGCGAATTGCCAATACCAGTCCGAATCTTCTCTTTGTTTACGACGAAACCGAGCAGCGAAATGTCTACAGCAACCGCGAAATCACTGACACCCTCGGCTATACGAGCGCAGAAGTTGAAAGCATGGGCAGCAATCTACTGCCCACCATCATCCACCCTGACGACTTAGCTAAATTTTCGGGATATTTTCAGCAATTAGAAAAGGCTGCCGACGGCGAAGTTATTGAGTACGAATATCGGGTACGCGACAAACATAATTGTTGGCGCTGGCTAGTTAGCCGGGAAATTGTATTTAGCAGAACAGAGGAGGGAAAAATTAAGCAGCGTCTCGGTGCTGCTACGGACATTACAGAGCGAAAAATAGCAGAACAAGCTTTAGCAGAACAATTGAAACTTTCTTTATTCACAGCAGATGTGGGAATTGTTCTAACTCAAAACCAGGGTTTGCGTAGAACTTTGCAATACTGCGCCGATGCAGTTGTGCGCCATTTGGATGTTGCCTTTGCTCGGATTTGGACGTTGAATGAAGACGGAAATGTATTGCAACTGCAAGCAAGCGCGGGGATATATACTCATATTGACGGCGCTCACAGCCGCATTGCTGTCGGCGAGTTCAAGATTGGTTTAATCGCCCTGGAGCGACAACCTCACATCACTAATTCTGTGAAAGAAGATCCCCGAATCCAGGACAAAAAATGGGCTGCGCGTGAAGGAATGGTGGCTTTTGCTGGATATCCCCTCATTGTTGACAATCAGTTGCTGGGAGTAATCGCGATGTTTGCTCGCCAGGAGTTGAACGAATCAACGCTGATTGCTTTGGCGTCAAGTGCCGATACGATCGCCCTGGGACTTAAGCGCAAGCAAACAGAAGAAGCTCTCGCCAGACAACAGCAAACTTTGAGGGCAATTATTGACAACGCTCCGATCTGGGTATGGCTGACAAATGCTAGCGGACGGATGTTATTAATTAACAAAACTTTCTGCGAAGATGTAGCTATACCTGAATCAAGCTTTTTAGCAGCATCTCACTATTCCGAAGTTATGGGATTAGAAGCATCTGCTAACTGCATGGCATCTGACGCGCAAGCGTGGAGCCAAGATATTCCCTGTTATGCTGAAGAAGTGATGCAGCTTGCTGATGGTAAAGAACATTATTTGGAGACAATTAAAACTAAGGTCAAAGATGATTTTGGAAACACGATCGGCTTAATCGGCTTGGGTTTGGACGTTACAAAACAAAAAGAATCTCAAAGACAGTTGCAAAAGTCGGAAGCGAGATTCCGCAAATTAGCGGAGCAGGAAGCGCTGCTGAACCAGCTAGCTAGCAATATCCGCGAATCTCTAGATTTAGATACTATTTTGGCAACAACTGTGCAGCAGATTCGCGACTTGCTGCAAGTCGATCGCTGTGTGTTTATCTGGTATTTGCCCGACGCTTCGCCACCAGCTTGGGATGTCGTCCACGAAGCTAAGAATGATGACTTGGTATCGCTTTTGGGTTATTTTCCTGCTGACATAACGGGTATGCTGCCGCGAAAAATCGCTAATTTGGAAGTTTATCAAATAGATGATGTTGCAACTGTCAGCGATCCCGTAGAAAAAAAATTCTTTTTGGAGGTTGGTTGCAAGTCTGTCTTGGATTTGCCGATTAAAAGTGCGGGGGGTCTAACTGGTGTTGTTGGCTGCATTTCTTGCAGGGAGGTTCGCCAGTGGACAAAAGAGGAAGTGGAGTTAATGGAGGTAATTGGGGATCAACTGGCGATCGCGATCAGTCAATCTGAACTTTACACTCAAAGCCTCGATTCAGCCCGGATAGCGCAAGAACAAGCAGCCAAACTCGAAGTAACTCTGTGCGAACTTAAGCTTGCTCAAACCCAGCTCATTCAAGCAGAAAAAATGTCAAGTCTCGGTCAGATGGTAGCAGGAATCGCCCACGAAATCAATAACCCGATCAGCTTTATCTTCGGCAATCTTACTTACACAGAAGAATACGCCAGAAACCTGATGAAACTGGTGCAAATGTATCGAGATGAATACCCGGAACCTTCTCCAGCGATTCAGGAGGAAATAGAAGTTTTAGAGCTGGATTTTGTGCTAGACGACTTGCCGAAAATGCTGTCTTCTATGCAGGTGGGAGCTACTCGCATCCGGGATATCGTGCGGAGTTTGCGAAATTTTTCTCGCCTCGATGAATCTGACATGAAAAAGGTTAACATTCACGAAGGCATCGACAGCACATTGATGATTTTAGAACACCGTCTGAAAGTTCAGCCCGATAGCGTAGCCGGTACGGAGTACAATCGCCCAGCAATTCAAATCGTTAAAGAATACGGACAACTGCCACCGGTGGAGTGCTACGCCGGACTGTTGAATCAGGTGTTTATGAATATTATTGCTAACGCTATTGACGTGTTACAAGAACCGCTAGAAAATCCGGGAATTATCCGCATTCGTACAGAGGTAGAAGGTACTCTTGCTGTGATTAGAATTGCTGATAACGGTGCAGGGATGACCGATCGAGTCAAGCAGCGGATATTTGACCCGTTCTATACCACAAAACCGATCGGTTCTGGTACTGGGATGGGTTTAGCGATTTCCCATTCAATTATTGTCGAAAAACATAAAGGTGAAATTAAGTGTTTCTCGGTGGTGGGGAAAGGCAGTGAATTTATCATCGAGATTCCGATTAAAAGCACAGAAAATTAAATTGGTTTGTATGCACAAAGAGTAAGGTGCGTCAGTTGGAAAAACCCTATGTTTTTGTATTAACCTTAAGACAGACGCACCTACAGGGAACAAAAAAATCAAACCTATCTTACTAGAAATTTGTCGGGTTGACAATATGCACGAGACACTTAAAATTGATATGATATTAAAAATCTAAAATCTAAAATCTAAAATCTAAAATGGCATTACCTCCCGGCAGTTTCGGTTTACCCCTAATTGGCGATACTATCAACTTTTTGCAAGATGCCCAGTTCGCCAAAAAACGCCAGCAGCAGTACGGAAATATTTTCAAAACCAGCATTTTCGGACAGCCTACCGTGTTTGTGTGCGGGCTAGAGGCTAATTTGTTTGTTTTAAGCAATGAAAACCAATATTTTGTTGTGAGTTGGCCTCCCAGCACGAAAGCGCTTTTAGGGCCGCTTTCCTTGGCGCTGCAAACGGGTGCTAACCACCAAAATCGGCGCAAGTTGCTGTACCAAGCATTTGGGCCGCGAGCTTTGGCTGGCTATATCGGCGGAATGGAAGATATCACTCAGCGCTATTTGGAAAAATGGGCAAAAATGGAAACGCTGACTTGGTATCCCGAACTGAGAAATTATACTTTTGATGTTGCGTGTAAGTTGTTAGTAGGGATTGATAATGGTTCGGAAACGGCGCTAGGACATTATTTTGAAACTTGGTGCAATGGTTTATTTTCAATTCCTTTAGATGTGCCTTGGACTCAGTTTGGCAAGGCGAAAAAGTGCCGCAATCTGCTGTTGGCAGAACTGGAAAAGATTATTCGCGATCGCCAGCAAGGAACCCCTAGTAACAATGATGCTTTGAGTTTGCTGATTTCGGCTCGCGATGACGAGGGAAATAGTTTGAGTTTGGATGAGTTGAAAGATCAAGTGCTGTTGCTGTTGTTTGCGGGACACGAAACTTTAACTTCGGCGATCGCCTCTTTTTGCCTTCTGCTAGCTCAAAATCCCGATGTGATGGCAAAAGTGCGCGCCGAACAGCAGCAGTTCCCCGATACGGAACCGCTAACATTGGAACAGCTCAAACAAATGACTTATTTAGAACAGGTTATGCGAGAAGTGCTGCGTTTAGTTCCACCGGTGGGAGGCGGTTTTCGGCAGGTAATTAATGATTGCGAGTTCGGCGGCTACGAAATTCCCAAGGGTTGGATGGTACTTTATCAAATCAATCAGACGCATCAGGATAGCGCAGTTTATCCCGAACCCGATCGATTCGACCCCGATCGATTTAGCTCGGATCGATCGCCTAAACCTTTCAGCTACGTGCCATTTGGCGGCGGTTTGCGAGAATGTTTGGGCAAAGAATTTGCCCGGTTAGAGATGAAGTTGTTTGCGGCCAAGATTGTTCGGGAGTTTGAATGGGAGCTTTTACCGGATCAAGATTTGAATTTAATCAGAGTACCGACTCCGCATCCCCGCGACGGTTTGCGAGTCAAATTTCGGCGGAACAATTCTTAAGAACAGGCTTTCCGGCCTGTTCCACAATAGGTAAATTTTATTCTTGTGGGGAGTAGGGGTTGGGCTTCTAGCCCGCCCTGAAAGCCTGATTGATAATGGTGCAATATCTGAGTCTCAACTGAAATGTTGCATCATTCTCAATAAGCTTTTTATGAACAGGCTTTCCGGCCTGTTCCACAAAGAGTGAACTTTCTTTCTTGTGGAACAGGCCGGAAAGCCTGTTCTTGATAATGGTGCAAGAGCTCAGTCTCAATCAACATCCAATTGCATCGGCCCCAAATACTTAGCTAAATAAGGAGAAAAAACCTCATAAATCAGAGTCAATGGTTTACCGTGATGCCAAAACAAATAGTGTCGCCCCCAAAAAGGCCCCGACTGTTCAAAAGCTGATTCCAAGGCCACCGAATCACCGCAATAAATGCCCTGCACATCGCGATACAATTCTGTCCGCAGCCGCGCTAAACTAGCCCAAATTGGCAAAGATTTATTTTGTAAATATTCGTCTACATGACTCGCTTCCCACCAAGAAGTCGCATAGGCCAAGCGCTGTCCCGAAGCAGTCCGCAGCCACACTTGGCGGCGCAGGCGCGGCCCCGGAACCGCGACAATTTGCTCTGGTGCGCCGTCGGCGTCTTCACCAACTAAAGACATATCGATGACATCAACTTCTGTGGGTTCCCCTGTCAGCAGTTGCAGGTGACGGGTGGGGGAACCGTCGCCCAGGAGCAGTATTTGCCATGCCGGTGCGAGCTTGGTGTGGGGCAAACCCTTCTGTACTGCGTCTTCGGCTCCTTGCCAGAGGGGGTTGAGAGCGTGCCAGGTGCGGCTGTTTTTGGGTGTGAATGTTGCAGTCAAGGGTCTTTACAAAACTTAATTTTTTGTTTATTATAACGCTTCTGCAATCTACAATTTAAATCTGTTTAGAAACGGGCTCTTCGGCCCGTTCCACAATAAAATTGAGTTTGTGTGGAACAGGCATCTTGCTTGTTATTGAATAAAATAGAGTTGGTGTGGAACAGGCATCTTGCTTGTTATTGAATAAAA
>NZ_JAUBRP010000013.1:14411-22939 GCF_036701935.1 Microcoleus sp. M2_D5
TAGAGTTGGTGTGGAACAGGCATCTTGCCTGTTATTGAATAAAATAGAGTTGGTGTGGAACAGGCATCTTGCCTGTTATTGAATAAAATAGAGTTGGTGTGGAACAGGCATCTTGCCTGTTGCTAAGCGAGAATGGTGCAACATCTCAGTTAAATCCGTTACCCAATCTGTTGCCGAACTTCCCTCTGCTATATGTTGAGAATAACCGAAATAAAACTCCCCCTAGATCATCCTCAAGATGCGATCGCCGATGCCATTCTCAAAAAGCTGCAAATTCCCCCCGAAGAATTGCTCGGCTATTCCATATTCAAGCGCAGCTACGATGCTCGTAAAAAAGCAGAAATCCTCCTTGTCTATATTGTGGATGTAGAGACGACACAGGAAAAGCAACTTCTCCAACGCTTCAAAAAAGATCCTCATGTGATGGTGACACCAGACACGAGTTATCGCTATGTAGCCAAAGCCCCCAGCAATTTGACGGTTCGCCCCATTGTGATTGGTACAGGGCCGTGCGGTATGTTTGCAGGTTTGATGCTGGCACAAATGGGGTTTCGCCCCATCCTTTTAGAACGCGGAAAAGCAGTGCGCGATCGCACGGTTGATACCTTTGGATTTTGGAAGAAAAAAGCAGAATTTAACCCAGAATCTAACGCCCAGTTTGGCGAAGGTGGTGCGGGTACTTTTTCCGATGGCAAACTCTACAGCCAAGTTAAAGATCCTCAGCATTATGGACGCAAGGTGCTGACGGAACTTGTGAATGCGGGAGCTTCACCGGAAATTTTATATATTAACAAACCGCATATTGGCACGTTCAAACTGGTGGGAATTGTCCAAAGTCTTCGCGCCCAAATAGAATCATTAGGCGGAGAAATTCGGTTTCAAAGTCGTGTGGAAGATATCCACATCGAAAATGGAAAAGTGCAGGGACTTACCCTAGCTAGCGGAGAATATATTGCTAGTAATTATATAGTTCTGGCGGTGGGACACAGCGCCCGCGATACTTTTGAAATGTTGTTTTCGCGCGGGGTTTACATCGAGGCTAAACCTTTTTCCATTGGTTTTCGGGTGGAACATCCGCAGACTACGATCGATCGCTGTCGTTTTGGCGATCTGGCGGGCCATAAGCTTTTGGGTGCCGCCGATTACAAACTGGTTCACCATTGCCAAAACAACCGTTCTGTATATAGTTTCTGTATGTGTCCCGGTGGTTTGGTAGTGGCGGCTGCGTCAGAACCGGGGCGACTTGTCACTAATGGGATGAGTCAATATTCTCGCAATGAACGCAACGCTAACAGCGGGATTGTGGTGGGTATCACGCCGGAGGATTATCCCGGTCATCCCTTAGCCGGAATAGAGTTTCAGCGTCGCCTAGAAGAACGGGCATTTGAGTTAGGAGGTGGCACTTACAACGCCCCTGGGCAGCTTGTGGGTGATTTTTTGGCAAATCGCCCTTCCACCGCGCTAGGTGCTGTGCAGCCGTCTTATACGCCGGGAGTTGTGATGACTGATTTGAGCGAAAGTTTGCCAGATTATGCGATCGCAGCCATCCGCGAAGCACTTCCAGCTTTTGACAAACAAATTAAAGGATTTGCGATGGATGATGCGGTTTTGACTGGGGTGGAAACGCGCACTTCTTCACCGATTCGGATTAAACGCAAGGAAGATTATCAGAGTTTGAATACAGAAGGTCTTTATCCTGCTGGGGAAGGTGCAGGATATGCGGGTGGAATCCTGTCGGCGGGGATTGATGGGATTAAGGTGGCGGAGGCGGTTGCTTTGAGCATCTTGCAATCTTCAAACCACAAAGTTTGAGGCTGGATTTGAGGATTTTTAGATGGTTTGAAGATTGCCGTCAACCGTCAACTGTCAACCGTCAACTGCGGGACTTACGCATCGAAACTCACATCTTGCATCATTCTCAAGAACAGGCTTTCCGGCCTGTGAAGCGAGAAAATTTACTCTTTGTGGAACAGGCCGGAAAGCCTGTTCATAAAAAGCTTATTGAGAATGGTGCAACATCTCAGTTCAAACAGCAGCTAAACGCGATCGAATTTCCGTATCGGTATACTCCGGCGTCCAGCCTTCTTGGGTAGTAAAATAGCGCACCGCTTTAATTTTCCGCGCTGCTGTCAAATAAAACCAGTGTTCTGTATTCGCCGGCACGTTGATAAATTCTTCCGGCTGCACTGTGAGTTCGACTTGGCTGCCGTCGGGCCGCACGAAGCCGAAAATGCCCTCGCCTGCTACGATATAGCGGACTTCATCATCGGCGTGGATGTGGCACTTGTCGAATTTGGACAGCAAGGTGTCGATGTTGGGAATGTCTGGGTGCAGTACAATTAAGTCTCGCGACTGATAGCCTGCGGTTTCCTTGAGTTGTTGAAAGTAGCCGTCGAGGGCTTGGAGCACTTGCTCTTTTTGATTGTCGTCAAGAGCATCTTTCGCTAACAAATTTTGAATTTCAGCGCTGTCACCCACGGGCCAGCGGTTGAGTTGAATGTTTAAGGAAGCGAGTTCTCGGGTAATGTCGCTTTGTTGAGTGTAGGTTGTACCGTTTTCGAGTCGCAGGATAGCCATTTTTGCACGTTCCAATTTTGGGGTGAGGCGATACACAGGCACTCTGAAAGATGTTTGTCGATCGCGCCTGTACAAGAATCACTATTTTAACGTTAATTTGAACAGGCAAGATGCCTGTTCCACAATTGTTCCTGATTTGAACAGCCAAGATGCCTGTTCCACAATTGTTCCTGATTTGAACAGCCAAGATGCCTGTTCCACAATTGTTCCTGATTTGAACAGCCAAGATGCCTGTTCCACAATTGTTCCTGATTTGAACAGCCAAGATGCCTGTTCCACAATTGTTCAATGATTTGTCGCGATAAGATTAATAAGTCAGTCGCCAGCTAGCAATCGCAGCGATCGGCGATACTGATATCTTAAATGTAATTTTTGCAACAAGTATGCCTACTTATACGGGAATTTCTAGCGAAGCATTTCAGCATCCCCTCGATCGTCAAGCTGAGGAAGCGCTGCGAAGCGTACCTGGATTTGACTTAATTGCCAGCAAATTTGTAGAATTTGTCTACGAACGACCGCAATTCGTTTACTTAATGGGAAATAGCATTCAAGTCGGGCCCCGCCAGTATGCCAGCATTTATCATATATTTCGGGAATGCTTGCAGGATTTAGATGTTTTTCCCGAACCGGGTTTGTTTGTTTCTCAGAATCCCTCAGTTAACAGCTATGCCCTGGGGAAAAACCAGCCTTATGTAGTATTAAATACTGGTCTTTTAGACTTATTGGACGAGTCAGAAATTCGGGTAGTATTGGCTCACGAGTTGGGACACATTAAATGCGGTCATCCAACTTTAAATCAAATGGCGACGTGGGCGATGAGCGTTGCCTCGACAATTGGCGAGATGACTTTCGGGCTGGGAAATATGGTCGGCAGCGGTTTAATTTACGCTTTTTACGAGTGGCGGCGCAAGGCTGAATTATCGGCAGACCGGGCGGCTTTGTTGGTAACGGATGACTTAAACAGTGTGATGAAGACGATGATGAAACTTGCGGGAGTTAGCAGTAAATATGCTAGCGAATGCAGTTTGCAAGAATTTATCCGCCAGTCTGACAACTATCAAGAGCTCGATCGAGACAATCTCAACCAAGTGTATAAATTTTTACTTTACAACGGCGGCCAGGGTGTGATGCTGAGTCACCCTTTCCCGGTGGAACGCCTGCGGTATTTGCGAGACTGGGCAAGTTCCGAGGAATATCGCCAAATTAAGCTGGGGAACTACAAGCGGGCTGTAGCTGAGGGTGCGGTTGATGTGAAGTCCCAAGCGCCTAACAGCGAGACGGAGGCTTTGCGCCGTCAAATTGAAGAGTTGCAGCGGGAGATAGAGAGGCAAAAATCAAAGCGAAACTAAGTTTAAATTCCTCGTTTCCAGGCTGTGCCTGGGAACCAGCTAAAACCAGCTAAATGTTGGTTGAAGATTTACCGGATTTGAGGGAGGGGGAAACGTAAAAGGAAGGTAAACCAGTGAGAGACTTACTCGCAACTGGCCTCCAATCTAAAAACTGTCCCCTCCTTTCGGAAATCGGTTTCTGAGGAGGTGTAGTTTAAATCAAGAGAAGCTTATAAATCAACGGGGCTAAAAAAAATGAATATTGATAACGCAATGAATACTAACAAACCAACTTCTAATTTTTTCGGCAATGTGGGAAAAGTCGCGATCGCCCTGACTCTTCTAGCCGCCGGCATGGCATTTACAAATCCTGGGAGAGCTCAATACCTAACTTATGCTTCCGGCGTACTCCAAACCGAATTGGAAAACACTGTGTGCAAAGATTCTCGCGTGCCGAAAGCTTTGGGCGGCATTACAGATACTTTGATCGGCAGTTGCAAGAATTTGCTGACTTCGCAGCGGGACACGATCGAAAGCTTGCTCGACAATACAACGCAGCGTCAGAATTTAGGCGTTGTCAGCATTTATACAACTGAACTGGGCAAAAAAAGCTATCAAACGGTTGGAGCTTTTGGTAATTTTGTGACGCTGCCACCTAGTTCTGAAAATGCTCAAAATTAGAGTCAAATTAAGTTCAATTGCCGAAACCGGGTTTTTTAGAAAGCCCGGTTTTTGCTTACGTAATTCTTTCTCAGTAAATCTCAATAAATTTGGAGAGCAATAGCACATATTTTTAATTATGCCAACTATTAGAGACCAAATATTAAGTTTTCTTAAAGAACAAAAATTATTATCCCGCTTAATATTAACATTAACGCTATAAAGTTTGATGTTTAACAAATAAGCAGATGGCAATGCAATTAAGCAAGGGTGAGAGATTTAATATATCTAAAGAAGCGCCCGGTATAAAAAAAATGGCGATCGCCCTCGGTTGGCAGGTGACAGAGGCAGGAGAAAGCTACGACATAGATGTCTCTGCGTTTATGCTAGGTGCTGACGGCAAAATACCTAACGATAAATATTTTATCTTTTACAATAATCTGCAATCCTTTGACAGTTCGGTACTGCAATCGATTCCTGACAAAAACAACCGAAGTCAAGAGAATAAGACTATTTACGGCGTTATCTTAGAAAGAGTTAATCCTGAAATTGAGGAAATAACTTTTGTGGTCACTATTCACGAAGCAGATAAAATTAATGCAAATTTTAGCAATATCAAAAATGCTTTTATCAAAATTACAAATTTGGATACGGGAAGCGAACTGGTTCGGTATGAATTAAAAGAGAATTTTTCGCGAGAGACTGCTGTAGAATTTGGTCGTTTGTATAGAAAGAATGGAGAGTGGAGGTTTCAGGCGGTAGGAGCAGGATATCAGGCAGGATTGCAGAGTTTTGTTGACAAGTATTGCAGCTAAAGTATAGCATTTCTCAGGTTTGTGGAGGTGCCCGGCGTTTATAGGGCATAGGACATACCTCACAACGCGATCGAACCGCTATAGTAATCATTTAGAAACCGGGTTTGGGAGAAAGCCAGGTTTTTAATCACGTAATTGTACTTACAGCGTATTCGGTGGTTTATGAAGTACACTCCAGAAACCGGGTTTCTTTACAGTTCTCGCCTCTGGTACTGATTCTGTTGCTAGAAACCCGGTTTCTCGCGATCTACATCTACATGGAATATGCTGTAAGTAAATCTCAATAAATTCAGATACAGGCAGCACATATTTTAAATCAAGCCCGCTATTAGAGGCAAAATATTAAGTTTTCTTAAAAATTAATATTTATTCTGAACTTAATATTAAGATGAACGCTATAAAGTTTTAGGTTTAACAAATAAGCAGATGGCAATGCAATTAAGTAAGGGTGAGAGATTTAATATCTCTCAAGAAGCGCCCGGTTTGAAAAAAATGGCGATAGCCATCGGTTGGCAGGCGACAGAGGCAGGAGAAAGCTACGAGATTGATGTCTCTGCGTTTATGCTAGGTGCTGACGGCAAAATACCTAACCATAAATATTTTATCTTTTACAATAATCTGCAATCCTGTGACGGTTCGGTACTGCAATCAATTCCTGACAAAAACAACCGAGGTCAAAAGAATAAAACTATTTACGGCGTTATTTTAGAGAAAATCAATCCTGAAATTGAAGAAATAACTTTTGCGGTCACTATTCACGAAGCAGAAAAAATTAAAGCCAATTTTAGCGAGATCAAAAATGCTTTTATCAAAATTACCAATTTGGATACAGGAAGCGAACTGGTTCGCTATGAATTAAAAGAGAATTTTTCGCGAGAGACTGCTGTAGAATTTGGTCGTTTGTATAAGAAGAATGGACAGTGGAGATTTCAGGCGGTAGGACAAGGATATAAGGCAGGATTGCAGAGTTTTGTTGACAAGTATTACAGCGGAAATAGCAATAATATTGCTCCCATTAGTAGGGAGTTGACAGCGGGAACAACAGCAGATGATTTGCAGTTGCCTGCTTGGGATTTGGAGATGGATTCAGAACCGGAAGCGGAACAGTCTCGTCAGACTCGAAGGGTACAGCCATCACGAATTAACAATCAAGTTAATAATTCGCGAAGCCGCCAAATACCCGCAGCTTTATTAGCAGGTTTAGGGGTTTTGGTGTTGGGAACAGGTGTAGGGACGATCGCCTTTATGCGATCGGGAAATGAAACGCTGAAGCAAGCGAAAATACTAGCAGTTGAAACGCAGAATGCAGGCAAAACCACCGATGTAAATCTGCTCAGAAGTTTCGATAAACGACTTAAAGAAACGATCGCCAATTTAGAGAAAATTCCTAACTTCCCCGGCTTTGGGTATCAACAAGCTAGAGCTGATTTGCTGCAACTGCGCCCGAGTTTGGTTCCAGTAGCGCAAAATTTACAGGCGGCAGAAAGTCTAGACACAGCTCAAAAATTGGCGATGGAAGCTGCTGTGGTTGTGCAAAAACCGCCTCATCCGATGGAAGTGTGGCAGCAGTCGCAAAGTAAATGGCAACAGGCGATCGCACTTTTAGAAGCGATCGATTCACGTACACCTGTTTATAATCTAGCTCAAAATAAGTTATCTAATTACCGGGCCAATCGCGCTGTTATCAGTCAAAGAGTTGCGATCGCTCAAAAAGCTGCAAATTTCAGCAACCAAGGTTCTTTGAAAGTTCAAAAGGGAGATGTTCCGGGGGCGATCGCCAATTTTACTCAGGCTTTAGCGCTGAATCAGAACATACCTCAAGCTTACCTCGGATTGGGCATTGCTACTTCAAAACAGGGAAACAAGCAGCAGGCAATTTACAATTACGATCGAGCGCTGCAATTTAATCCTAACTTGGCAGAAGCTTATTTCGGTCGCGGTCAAGCATACTATGAATTGGGAAACAAGCAAAAGGCGATCGGGGATTACGAACAAGCTATCCGCGTTAACCCTAATTATGGTTTGGCTTATTTGGAACGAGGTGCTATTCGCTGTATGTTGGGAACAAAATCGCCAGCAGTAGAAGACTTTCAACAAGCGGGAGAACTTTTCTTAAAGCAGGGAGACGGAAATAATTACAAATTAGCACAAAGCTTTATTAATGATTGTCAAGAACCGAGTGCAGAGGCTGCAATCTGCGATTATAGAAGGAAAATAGACTCCTTCGGCAGACCCTGCGGTCTCTCTGTTAATGTTCCGATTATAATTAGAAGAAAATCCGCGACGGCTACCTCAAACTCTGAGTCTACTGATGTTAAAAGCAGTAGCAGCGTTGAAAAAATATTGCCTGCAAATTCTGATACCAGCAGCACAAGAACTCGCAGCAGGAGAAAAAGTAAAAGGTAAACGGCTGTTGCATTAGTTAATAGATGACAAAATTTGCTGGTAAGCATCGATAGTTTGTTGGGCGATCGCCTCCCAGTTATAATGCTTTTCGGCATACTCTTGGCCGTTCAATCCCCGCCGTTCGCGTTCTTCGGGATTCAGAAGTGCTGATTTGATTGAATGGGCGATCGCCCCTACTTCCAAAGGCCCCACCCAGCCAGCTTCTGCTTGCTGTATGTCTTCCGCAATATGTATGCGATCGGAAATGGCGACAGGTACACCGGCGGCCATCGCTTCTGCTACAGCAATGCCAAAGTTTTCGTAATAAGAATGCAATACAAATAAGTCGGCTTTTGTCAACAGTTCAAGTTTAAAATCACCGCTCACAAAGCCAGTTATTGTTGTGTATTTTGCTAAGCTTGAATTCTGAATTTTTACTTTAATTTGTGTTTCATAATCAGCATCTTGGGGATTTGAACCTGCTAAAATAAAGTGAAAGTATATGCCAGATGCCAAAATACTTTCTAATGCTGGAATTAACAAATCAAGCCCTTTTTTAGGTTCAATTCGCGACATAAATAAGATGATTGGCACTTGAGATTCCCGCAATCTCTTAGGAAGCAAACCTCCTGTCACCCCCAATGGAATCACCAAATCCCGTGGCCCCGGCATCTTGCCTGTGAAGTCCAAATCCCGTGGCCCCGGCATCTTGCCTGTGAAGTCCAAATCCCGTGGCCCCGGCATCTTGCCTGTGAAGTCCAAA
>NZ_JAUBRP010000013.1:23039-106724 GCF_036701935.1 Microcoleus sp. M2_D5
CCAAATCCCGTGGCACAGGCATCTTGCCTGTGAAGTCCAAATCCCGTGGCACAGGCATCTTGCCTGTGAAGTCCAAATCCCGTGGCACAGGCATCTTGCCTGTGAAGTCCAAACCAAATCTTTCTGAGATTTTAGCCTCTTCTTTACTTGTGAAATGAATTGCGGCTGCGCCTGCTAAATTAGGGCGTTCTAAAAGCGTGGCATAAATCTGTTTCAAGCACTTTTTTTTCTGCAAATCAGCCGGATCGAGCATACCGCAGGGACGGATAATATATGGCAAATGATGATATCTTGCAATTGTAGCCGCGAAGGTAGTTACTGGCGAAAAAAGAGCGTGAATGTGAGCCAGGTCAAATTGTCGCGCATTTTCATTTAACCACTGCAATAACGAGAGTGAAAACTTATATCTACGAAACGGAGAACAGCGGAAATAAATAATTTGATAGCCGTTTTGTTGTAGTGGTTGATTTAGAGGGACATCTAAGGGAACTTGACCGATATCTCCGTTAGAATCTGTGGTGATAATTGTGACATCAATGCCTTGGGAAGCGAGGGCCGCAGAAAGTCCGAGTACCATTTGACTCGGCCCGCCGTAGACGAGGGAAATTGAGGGGATAATTTGGAGAATCCGCATCCGGGATAGTTATTTAAATCCACATACCAACATCTCTCATTACAAATTTAATTATCTGGAAAAGGTTGCCCGTCTAGCTGTTCAGCTTCCTCTCTCTTTGTTGCTGTAATTTGAGTATTGTGAGCCATTGTCTTGGAAAATTCATACATTTCATTGGCTTTGGCTTCCGCAGCTTTCACAATTTCAAGGATTTCGAGCAGTAGGCTTTCATCTGGTAATTGTTTCATAGCAATGCTTCTAATCTCTCAACTACTTGGTCAATCATAATTTTCGATTCTGGAGCCATCTTTAGCAAGGCTGCTAAATAATCTCCTGCTTTTTGAACATCTTCATCGGGCACACCAGCCATTAATACATTGCCGACAATGTGCTCTGCTTGTAAGCGAACACCTGCTATGCAGAATTCAAAATTGCTGATGGAAGAAAAATATTGCATCAGTATTTCATTTTCTGGAAAAAGAGACATTGATCTTCTAAGTGCAAAAAGTCCTTGCGTTGCTTGGCTTTCGGTATCATGTAATACCTGGTAGAGTTCGTCTACCAAAGAGCGTATGTCGGAAGGAATAGACATTTACCACAGGTTTTATTTAACACTTGCATTATACTACTAAAAGTTACAACAATTCGTTGTAAAATTCCAACAACTGCTCAGCTAAAGCTTTATTGGTATAATTACTCATAGCTCTCTGATAACCCCGATCGCCCAAATCAGCAGCAAACTCCCGCCCCTCCATCAATTTCTCCAAACATTCTCGCAAAACCCCTGCATTTCCTTCTGGGAATAATAACCCCGCATCGCCGATGACGTGGGGAATTTCCCCGCAGTCGGAACCAATCACCGGAATGTGACAAGCCATCGCTTCGATTAAAACGTGACCGAATTGTTCTTTCCAGCCCACCGCGGTCAAAGTTTTGAATTTATAGCTGGTTTGCGAGGGCAATACCAAACAGTTCATTAAGTTAATGTAGGGGGGAATTTCTTCGTGAGAAACGCTTTCTACCCAGATTATTCGGTCGCTAATTCCCCATTCAATACATTTTTCGGCGAGGTGCGCCCGCAATTTTCCTTGTCCAACTAACAGCCACTTCCAAGAAATTTTTTTCAACCCTGCCAAGGCTTCAGCTAAAGTCAACAATCCTTTTTCTTCGACAAATCGCCCTACAAATCCTACCACAAAATCGGTCTGTTCAATACCGAACCTGCGCGATAAATCAGCGTCTTTACCAGTGTGGCGAAACAAAGCTTCATCTACTCCGAGTTGTGGCATTACTTTTACCGCACCTTGATAGCCCCGCTGCCGCAAAATTTTAGCTCCATCTAGGTTGCCTGCAATAATTCCGTCGGTGTGCTGAAGATTGTAATTTTCTAAGACAGAAACCGGCCAATTCAATTGATAAGGCAGATTCCACCATGTAAAAAATATATTTTTTGCTTGCAGTTTTAGCAGTTTATTTAGTAAGATTAACTGAGCGCAAGCGAGAGATTTTGAACCTTGTTCAACTTGAACGATCTGCGGTTTGATTTTATGCAAAACATCAATTAAATCTGTCCCAAATGTTAGCAAACCCTGATTGTTTTGACTGAAGTTGGAGACGGGGACAACTTTAAATGAGCCTTTTTGATAGAATTGCGTTTCTATAATTTTATTTTGTACGCCTCCTGGTTTCCAACGCTTCGGCACTACAACTGTTACTTCAATATCGGGTTCTAGGTTGGCTAATATCTTTAATTTTTCCCGATTAATGTCCACAATATAGGTGTGACTGGCCACGAGAATTCTCATTTATTGGGAAAGGCGAATGGGGAATAGGTAATTATTGCTCGTTAATCTTGTCTTGATGGCTGTAACTTTGTCCATCATTCCACAGAGATTGAATTAGTGTATTTATAGCACTGACAAAACCCAGGATATAAAAAACAAATCTAGTTATAATTTTAAGGGGCGAGGTGCTTTTATAACAAGGTGGATTTCCCAAAACGTGGCAGTCAAAGAGTTTGGCGAAAAATCGCAGGCATTGAAAGGCTGTTAAATTTTTCAATCCCATGAGGAAATGGTTGTGATAAAATGTGACTTGATATTCGATCGATCGCGTGCTGACATCGTGACAGCCCCCGCTCTCTTCCCCCAAGTGAACTAAACAGGCATTGGGATCGTACCAAATTTTCATGCCAGTCGATCGCAATCTCAAACACAAATCCGACTCCTCCCGCACCGCACTCCCTGCAAACCGCTCGTCAAACCTCAGCCCGAATTCGGCAAAAACCTGCCGGCGAAAAGACATATTGCAGCCTCTAGCCGAGAGCACCTGCTGCGGTTTGACTGTATGCACCAAATCGATAAAATACCAGGCAATGCCAGCATCCATAGCTTCTCTTGGCAAATATTCGATCGCCAAATCGCCTCCAGAATTATCGAGTTTCATTCTGTCAAAAACCCTGCCCGCCACACATCCCACATCTGGTTTTTCTAAATAATTGCCAGCGTGAGCCGCCAAAAAACCATCTGGCAATTGTACATCATCATCAATAAATAAAATAATCTCTCCAACTGCGCGTCGCACTGCATAATTTCGAGCAGCCGGCAAACTCGCCCAATCTACTCTAAACCACCGAATTTTGCCCGCATTTGCCAATTCCTCTAAATAAACTTGAGTTTCCGATTCGTGGGTGCGAGTTTGATCGATTACTAGCACTTCAAAATTTGGGTAATTTTGCCGAATCGCATCAGCCAATGTCTCTCGCAGAGGTTGCTCGCGGTTGTAGGTGGGTATCACAACAGAAATCATCATCACACAATTGAGTGAAAATAAAGTTAAGGGTAGGCAGGATGCCTGCCCCACTCGTTATTTTTGGAGAAGTTAATTAAAACTCGAAATTAATAGTGAGAAATTTTGATTTAGGAATTTTGAATGAAAAGATTTCAACTCAAAACTCAAAAGTCAAAACTCACAATTCCCAAGTTTTAGCACTTCCCCATTTCCATCAGATAGCGATGTGTTGCTGAACTGCTAAAACTAAAGTTTCAGTCCAGAAATTAGCCAATTCGGCGCTGGCAGCTTCCACCATAACTCGGATTAGCGGTTCAGTGCCAGAAGCGCGAACCAAAACCCGTCCCTGTTCGCCCATTGCCGTTGTAGCGCGATCGATCGCCTTTTGCATTGCCTCGCACTCGTGCCATTTCAGGCGTTTTTCGCGATCGTCCACCCGAATATTTCGCAACAACTGCGGATAAGTTTGGAAACTGCCACTTACCAATTGTGCCAAAGATTCCCCGGACTGGCGCACCAGCGAAGCCAAATGCAAAGCCGTCAGCAAACCGTCGCCGCTGATACCGTAATGCGGACAAAGAATGTGTCCCGACTGTTCGCCGCCCAACATCGCACCAGTGCGCTGCATTTCAGCGTGAACGTACTGATCTCCGACGTTGGTTCTAGTTAGTTTGCCCCCCAATTCTTCCCAAGCTCGCTCGAAGCCGAGGTTAGCCATTACAGTAGAAATAATTAAATTGGATGGTAACTGTTGGGAGTCGCGCAACTGCCGGCCCCACAGATAAAGAATGTAATCGCCGTCAATCGTTCGACCTTTGTTGTCAACACCCAAAACTCGATCAGCATCGCCGTCAAAAGCAAAGCCCAAATCGGCATTGTGTTCCAAAACCGCCGCTTGCAAACTGTCGAGATGAGTAGAACCGCAGTTAACATTAATGCGAGATCCATCAGGAGAGTCGTGCAAACAGATCACATCCGCCCCCATTTGCGCGAACACCGCCGGCGCCAAACCCGCAGCGGCCCCCCAAGCCAAATCCAAAACTATCCGCATTCCCTCCAAATTCATCTGTTGCAGCGAATCACAGAGCGAAGTGGCATAATCTTTAACCAACTCAGAGCGATGGTAGTGGTGTCCCCAACCCAAGCTAGAAATTGGAACCTTTGCCCCTCGGATTCCCGCTTCGATTTGTTCCTGCAACTGCTGCGACAGCTTCGATCCGTTTGAGCCGAAAAATTTAATGCCGTTGTCTTCTGGGGGATTGTGAGAAGCCGAAATCATCACTCCGCCGACCGACTCCGAAACGCTTGCCAGATAAGCAACGCAGGGAGTGGGACACAATCCCAAATTCCACACTTCCAAACCGGCGGCCGTCAAACCCGCTGACAGTGCCATTGCCAGCATATCGCTGGAATTCCTGCTGTCTTGTCCCAAAATCACAGGGCCCTGGTTGGGGGAATTTTGGCGTAGAACTTGTCCAGCCCAGAAGCCCACTTGCAGGGCTAGGGGTGCATTCAGCAATTCTCCAACTTTCCCGCGAATGCCGTCTGTGCCGAAGAGTTTGGTATTGGGCAGGGGGAGGCTATCTCCCAGCAGAATCGTATCGCGTTTGACTGGCTGTACCGAGTTAGCAGCCGGAAACTCGCTGCCACGAGGGCGCGAAGGTGTCTGAACCATATTCACTCCTTTAGGAATATTCACACTCACACTTTGGGTTCATGTTACAACTGAAAGTCTTTATTTTCAGCCTAAACTTCATTTATTTCGTCAATTGCTGAGGCAACTTGCTCTGACAACCTACGCACAAAGCTTAACTTCATCGGAAAAATTTGTATTGTATCCAAGGGAAAAACTTTTAGTCCTGGGGGCGCCCACGCCCGGAAACCCGGTTTCTTTCTGCCTCCAGGCGTGACCGCGAATTTCTCGATCTTATATCTTGCACCATTCTCAATAAGCTTTTATGAACAGGCTTTCCGGCCTGTTCCACAAGAAAATCGACTCTTTGTGCAACAGGCCGGAAAGCCTGTTCTTGAGAATGGTGCAAGATGTGAGTTGATGATACCCGCCACGTGATTTATCCGTGGAATCAATCCAAAATCTCAACTCGAAAATCCTCAACAAAGAGCATTTGTCTCGCGCAAGTCAATCTAAAATCTAAAATCTAAAATCTAAAATCGATTGACGCTGCTGCGGTTTGAGCCTGTCAGCCACTGCGGGTATAGAAGGTTAATGCTGTATTGCCGTATACTTTGTGGCGGCAAATTTCTAGGCCGGAAATCGCTTGTGTCGATCGCTCCGGGCTGTGTTCGATCGCGATTTCGCCGAGGAGTGCTAGCATTTCTTGGCTGGCGATCGCGTTTAACACCGGTTCGTACAAGTCGCTGGCGTAGGGCGGATCGAAGTAAATGCGATCGAACTGCTGCCCCGCTAGTGCCGCCAACTTCGCCGTCGCGTTTCCCCGCAATATTTGGAAGGTTTGGGATGAGTCTGCTACTTGCTCCCAGTTTTGGCGGATAATCGCACAAGCTTTCGCCGACTGTTCGATGCCAGTGACACTCGCGGCTTGCCGACACAAAGCTTCTGCACCCATCGAACCACTGCCGGTACAAATGTCAAGCCATCTGCAATCTGCGATCGTCCCTTGCCAAATATTAAATAAAGCTTCTCTAACTCGCGAAGGTGTAGGGCGAGTTGCGAGTCCCGGCAGGGTTTTGATTTGGCGATTGCCACTGATTCTCAGGCTCATACAATTTTAGATTTTAGATTTTAGATTTTAGATTGGGGATGACTGACTAAATATGAATTTGGTGCAGACTTACAGTTGCATTATTTATTGAAACTAATATCATTTAAAACTATAAACACCCGGTTTATACAACAAACCGGGTTTTGCACAAATCCCCTAAGCCGCTACTTTTTCCCTCACCAGACTGACAAAATTTGACAGCATTTGCAATCCCGTACTCGAAGACTTTTCCGGGTGAAATTGCACGGCCATCAAATTGTCTTTAGCGATAGCCGCCGTCACGTTTTGACTGCCGTGAGTCACAATTGCCGATCGCACTTCCGACTCAACTGGATCGACATAAAAAGAATGCACGAAATACACCCAAGGATCGGACGGTAAATTTTGCCACAGCGGCAAATCCGCTTGAGTTAATTGCAATTGATTCCATCCCATGTGGGGAATTGTCAAACCCGGTTCCGACCGAAATCGGCGCACTTTTCCGGCAATTACGCCCAATCCCGGTTCTACACCTTCTTCGGAACTTTCAAACAGAATTTGCAAACCCAAACAAATGCCTAAAAAAGGTTTTCCCGAGGCGATCGCCCTTTTTATCGGTTCTATCAAATTGCGCGATCGTAAATTCTGCATTGCCGGGTCAAACGAACCAACTCCCGGCAAAACCACCGCATCAGCCTGCTCGATTATAGCAGGAGAATCTGTAATTTTTGGCACTGCACCCACATTTTCCAAGCCTTTACAGACCGAGTGCAGATTGCCCATGTCATAGTCCACTACTGCAATGACAGACATTGACTTACTTGCCTTATATTATCAATATCAGTATTATTGCACAAATATGACGGCGAAAATCCTGCTAACCTCATTTGATACTTGGCTTCCCCATCAGAAATCCAACTCTTCGGACGACTTGTTAGCCAAGATTTCCCAGATCGAATCTTTGCCTGCCCTGACTTTTTTGAGGAAACTGCCAGTAGATTTTCAGCTAGCACCTAATTTAGCGATCGCCCAAATCAACCAACTCCAACCCGACACTATTATCTGCTGCGGCATGGCCGAAAGCCGGCAAAAATTAACTGTAGAATCTTGCGCTTGCTGCGATAGCGACATTCTGAAAACAGCAGTTAATATCGAACCGCTAGTCGCTGATTTAGCCGCAACAGAAATCAGTCACGAAGCCGGAAAATTTGTATGCGAAGCCCTGTATTATGCGGTTTTAAAACATATTTGCGATTCTCAAATAGCTGCTAAATGTATTTTCGTACACGTACCAATTTTAACTGATAAAAATATCGACAATATTGTTACCGATTTTTTATTAATTCTGCGCCGCCTAACTACACGCAGGGACTAGAAACCGGGTTTCTGGGTATACCCCTCTTCTATCACTTTCTGTAGAGATTATTATCCTACTCCTATTCTAATTAAAGTAGGGTGCGTCGCCGCCAGAATTCTGATTATTTACGACTATCAATGAGCGACGCACCATACCGCTATACTCTCGCCCGAAGTGACAAAAGAGAGGTAAGGTGCGTCGCCATCAAACATCTGCAATTTCTATCCAAGATATAGCAAGCGACGCACCCTACAAACTTAGCGCAAAAACTTATAGAAACCCGGTTTCTGAGATTGAGCGCAGGGGCGAGAAACCGGGTTTCTACGAATATTTCTCGTTATTCATCTCCAAAACTCGTAGAAACCCGGTTTTTGAGATGGAGTGCGAAACTAGCAACTGCCAAGTATTTAGCCGCCGTAATTCCAACCGGTGCTTTCTAGCAGCAACGGATTGCCTTCTCGGTGGACGCCTGCAGCCACAACTTCTCCCACATAAACCGTGTGATCCCCGTTTTCCACAGCGCCGACAACTTTGCACTCGATGTAACCCAGAGAATCCGAGATAATCGGACAACCAGTTTCCGCGCCCGGATAAAATTCTACATCCTCAAATTTATTGCCAACGCGGCGCTGCTGCTTGAAGAATTTTTGGGCTAACTCTTTCTGCCCTGCTTCTAGGAAACTCAAAGCAAACACACCGCTGGCTTTGATCATGGCGTGGGATTTGGAGTCTTGTTTGACGCAGTTGACAACTAAGGGAGGGGTAAAAGAAGATTGCATCACCCAGCTAGCGGTGAAACCGTTGACTTCCTCCCCGTCTTTGACACCGCAGATGTACAATCCGTGAGGGATTTTCCGCAAGATGGTCTTTTTAGCTTGTTCGTCTAGCACGGGCTTACCTGTTCGATCGATAATTCTACACCGCTCAGTTTACCAATCTCAGGCCCACAAACCCACCTGTCTTAAGGGCTATTCGGTAATATTGCCTTTTTCGATCCCAAACTTGACACCAGTTTTAAGTCAAAATTAACAACTCAAAACTGTTATGAAACTCCATACTTTTTAAACCAATCTTGCATCTGTTTCCAAGCATCCTTCGCTTCTTTTTCCCGGTAAGTGGGGCGATAGTCAGCGTTAAAAGCGTGCGGCGCATCTGGATAAAGCACAATTTCCGAACCGCTGCTACCAGTTTTGAGAACTTCCCGCATTTTCTCGACTGTATCGTTGGGAATTCCGTCGTCTTTGCCGCCGTAAAGCCCCAATACAGGCACTTTCAAAGTTGCTGCAAGGTCGATCGGCTGTTTGGGAGTTAAAGCCGTAGAATTGCCAACCAAACGCCCGTACCAAGCCACTCCAGCTTTGACTTTCGGGTTGTGGGAAGAGTACAGCCAAACAATTCTGCCGCCCCAGCAAAATCCTGTAATTCCCAACTTATTAGTATTGCCTTTTCCTGACTTTTGTGCCCACTCTACGGTTGCATCTAAATCGGACATAACTTGAGCGTCAGGAACTTTCGAGACAACTTTACTAATAATTTCGGGAATCTCGGTGAGTTTAGAAACATCACCTTGACGGGAAAACATTTCTGGGGCGATCGCCAAATAACCTAATTTAGCAAAACGGCGGCAAATATCTTGAATGTGGGCGTGAACTCCGAAGATTTCTTGAATTACTAAAATTACTGGAAAATTGCTGCCGCTGGCTGGCATTGCTCTGTAGGCTGGAATTGAACCGTCTTTGACTGGAATTTTCACCTCACCTGCTATTAAACCAGTTGTATCTGTGGTAATAGTTGCCACAGCAATAGGATGAACTGCGAGGGCAAATCCGGCGGTTAATGCGGTGACAGCGATAAATTGTCTGCGAGTTAAATCTTTCATTTGTGATTTGTTTATTGGTTATTAGTTTTTCTTCTGTAGGTTGGGTTGAGGAACGAAACCCAACATCAAATAAATGAGTGTTGGGTTTCGTCCCTCAACCCAACCTACTGCTGACTACTGACGGAACAGCCGATCGTGCTCTGGATGGTACAAGCGCGATCGTCCTTCTGCTGATTTTCCCAACGCCGGACTAATCACATACATTGTCGTTCGGATCAAATTATTTTCGCGCGTAGCAACGGCCATTTTGTCAAGGGGAACTAGCACAATTTTTTCATCAGGCCAGCCCAACCGATAACAAATCGCTACAGGCAAATCAGATGGGTAATGTTCCATCAATTTAGCTTGAGCTGGTTCGACATGGCGGGCGCTCAAATACAGGCACAAACTCGCTTGATGAGCCGCCAAACTCGCCAATTCTTCCCGTTCCGGTACTTCGGTTCTGCCGCTAATTCGCGTCAAAATAATTGTCTGCACAATTCCCGGAACTGTCAACTCAATTTTAAGTTTAGCCGCCGCAAGTTGGAAAGCGCTAATTCCCGGAATTACCTCAAAAGCAATTCCCTCCGAGGCCAAAGCTTGCATTTGTTCGCCGACAGCCCCGTATAGACAGGGATCGCCCGAATGCAGGCGGACGACGCTTTTTCCGGCGCGCACTCGTTCCACCATCAAAGGTACAATCTCTTCGAGGGTTTTATCCGCAGTTTGGATCGCTTCAGCATCTGCGCGCACCCCCTGCAAAATTTGCTCTGGAACTAACGAATCAGCAAATAATATGACATCAGCAGCAGCCAGTAATTTTTGAGCCTTAACAGTCAACAAATCCGGGTCTCCCGGGCCTGCACCTACAATGTATACCCTTGGAATTAGGACTTCAATCTCTGTCAAACTCATTGCTGCTAAAAAATTTGCTAAATTTACGGACTCTTCCGGATGTACCTATTTTGGTTGGAAGTAAGGGATGGTAGATGCACCCTGGTTTTGAACCCTAGAGACTAACCTCTCTGGGGTTTTTTATTGATCCTCTGGCAATTTCGGAACGATCTTTGCCCGATCGCTATTGGGGGAGACAACATCGGGTAAAGGTCGATCGAGCAAATAAAGCCAAGCTAACCCGCCCAACCCTAACACAATCCCAGTCAAGCTTACCATCTGTGCCGTCCGCAGCGGCCCGAACATCAAACTATCAGTCCGCAACCCTTCAATCCAGACTCGACCGGAACTGTAAGCTGCGATATAAACCAAAAATAAAGCACCAGTTTTCAAGCGAATTTTGCCCTGCAAATCGCGGAAAAATAAAGTTAGAAGCAACCCGAATACTGTCAAATTCCACAGGGATTCGTAGAGAAATGTGGGGTGGAAGTATTCAAAATTAGCGTAGGCGGGCGGGCGGCTACTTGGGGGAATATAGAGTTTCCAAGGCAAATCCGTAGGACTGCCAAAAGCTTCCGAGTTAAAGAAATTTCCCCAGCGTCCGATCGCCTGACCGAGAATTGCCGAAGGCGCGATTAAATCTGCCAATTGCCAAAAAGAAACTCGCTGAATTTTTGCAAAAATTAAAGCTGCGATCGTGCCACCCAAAATCGCCCCGTGAATGGCAATTCCGCCTTTCCAAATTGCAATAATATCCTCTGGCCTCTGCGCGTATTGCTGCCACTCGAAAGCCACGTAATAAATTCGAGCACAGGGAATAGCGCCCAGAACCAGCCAAATTGCCAAATCACCCAACAATTCCGGGTTGACGCGGCGTTTTTGGGCCAAGTATTGGGACAGGCTGACCCCAATCAATACCGCAGAAGCTATTAACAGCCCGTACCAGCGAATGGCTGCGGGGCCGAGTTGAAAGATAATCGGGCCCGGCGATGTAAATTGAAACGCTAAGGGCAGCGCAAGAATATTTAGCACCATAAAAGTTGCATTAATTGTGATGGAAAGCTGTCAAATTTGCACACCCTTTAACAAACTCCAGAGTTTATTTTAGGTGGCGGCGGTCATTTACACGCAATATTTGGGGAATTTTGCCAAAAATTAACTTTGTTGCGGACATTGGTGCCTGGAGTTTTCTTTGTGAGTCCACCATAAGATCCCCCCTAACCCCCCTTAAAAAGGGGGGAACCGGATTATTCTCAAAGTCAACCCCTACTCCCCTTAAGAAGGGGGATTTAGGGAAATCGAGACTTCGCCTTTTTGAAGATTAACGGCAGGTTGGGTCTAGAAGTTTTAATATGGAGGATGGCTTTAAATTTTCTGATGACCTATGTCTCCTACTTCCGTTTCTCAGGTGTACTCTTCTGGTAATTCCAAGGGTGCGAATCAGTCTCGCAAGACTGCTGCTTTGGCTGTTGAGTCGGGTAAAATTCCGCCCTTGCTGGGGGCGAGTTTAGCTGAGTTAACGGAGTGGGTACAGCAAAACGGGCAACCTGCTTATCGGGGAAAGCAGTTGTACCAGTGGATTTATGAGAAAGGTGCGCGATCGATCTCTGACATTTCTGTATTCTCGAAACAGTGGCGCGAGACTGTTGCTAAAATCCCGATCGGGCGATCGACAATTCACTATCGATCGGTCGCACCAGACGCCACGGTAAAGTATCTCTTAAAATTGGCAGACGGTCAAATCATTGAAACCGTCGGCATTCCCACCGATAAACGGCTGACTGTGTGCGTCTCGGCCCAAGTTGGCTGCGCGATGGGCTGCGACTTTTGCGCTACCGGAAAAGGCGGTTTCAAGCGCAATTTAGAAAAACACGAAATCGTCGATCAAGTTTTGACAGTACAGCAAGATTTCGGCCGCCGAGTCAGCCACATCGTATTTATGGGAATGGGCGAACCCCTGCTGAATTTCGATAATGTTGTAGCTGCTGTCAAGTGTTTGAATCAAGACGTAGGAATTGGACAGCGAAACATCACCATTTCCACAGTAGGAATTCGCAATCGCATCAGCCAACTAGCCGAACATCAACTGCAAGTTACCCTCGCCGTCAGCCTCCACGCTTCCAATCAAAGATTGCGCGAAGAGTTAATTCCTAGCGCCCGCCCTTATCCTTTGGGTGAGTTAATCGCAGAATGTCGGGAATATGTGCGATCGACTGGACGCAGATTGAGTTTTGAATACGTACTTTTAGCAGGTGTGAATGACTTGCCAGAACACGCAGCCGAGTTAGCAACTCACTTGCGCGGTTTTCAGTGTCACGTCAATTTGATTCCTTACAATCCGATTCAGGAAGCTGAATATAAGCGACCGACTCCCAATCGAATTAATAGTTTCGTTGCGACCTTGAAGGAAAAGAAAATTGCAGTTAGCGTGCGGTATTCTCGCGGCTTAGAAGCAGATGCCGCCTGCGGACAATTGCGGGCATCCGAGGTTGAGAATTGAATTTTTAACCCCTCAAAATTGTCGTAGGGTGCGTTATACCTGAGATGTTGCAGCATTCTTAATTAGCCTTTTGCGGGCGGGCAGGATGCCCAACCCCTACTCCCCACAAGAAAACTCCGTCTTTGTGGAACAGGCATCTTGCCTGTTCTTGAAAATGATGCCAGATGTGAGTTAGACCGCGTTATTTTATCAATTATTGATAAACTACATTCTGACCGAAAGCATCCAGGATACAAGCCCCCGGATTCATCCGTGGGGTCAATGCTTCAATTCTTTAATCTAAAATCTAAAACCTAAAATCGATTGACGCACCCTATTATTTTAGCTACAAGCGTTTAACAAGTATCCACCGCAACTCTAACGGCGGCGTTTCTTGCACCGGAAATAAATCGCGCCCGCTAGCCCAACTCACAAACCAAGGTGTCGGCGGCCACGCAGAATCAGGCAAATGTTTTTGTTCGTATTCAATCACAGATTCATCGGAAATAATTTCTAACGGCAAACCCTCTATGGCTGCTTGCAATTCTTGTCTGGTAATCAGATAAGACCAACATAATTCAGACATTTGTTTTGCCATCTCATCGGGTTCATACCCATCTACAGCTAAGAAAGCACTGAATAAGATAAACCCGCCGCTTAAAACGGCATCGGACATTTTACCCAGGAAAAGACGAATTTGTTCGGGGTACCGGAAATGAGAAAGAACTTCGGTAGCAATGGCTAATTTGTACCGATAAGTTTTCATCCTCAATAATGGGTCTAAAACGTCGCCTTGGGTGACATTTACCGCCAAGTTTTCGGCGGTGGCTGCTGCTGATAGTTTCTCGGCAAATATCGGTGTTAGTTCGATCGCATCTACGGAATGGCCTAACCTTGCTAAGGGCAAACTATTGCGCCCTGGGCCCGCACCAACATCTAAAATAGGTGCTTTTCGCGGTTCGCCTAATTCGGCGGCAGTGGCGATGACTTTGGCATCAGGATGGCTGCCGAATAAAGGTTCGGGGCGAATATCCGGCCAGCTATGATATTTCTGGGCCATCGATTCGACTTGAATCTTGGTATTCAGAGTAATCCCACCAGCTAAACCGCTTTGGGAATTGGCGGGAAAATAGGAGACTATGAGATTAGCGTGGGGGGAATTTTTGAATCCTTCTGCTAAGGCGTTGGCGATTAATGTTCGCAAGTTTTCGGCTTGGGCAGCGTCGATGTTTTGTCCGAGAATGTTTAAGAAGTCTGACAGTAATTTAAGATAGTCGTCTAGCATCGATGGCAAGCAAGGCAGATAGAATTCTCCTTTGAGGCCGATGTTTTTTTTGAGTCTTTCTTTGAGAATTAATTTGAGGCGATTCGAGTCAGTCATTCGATTTTAGATTTTAGATTTTAGATTTTAGATTGACTTGCAGCTTTGAATCTGCAAGCTAGAACAAGACTCTAAAATTTTTATCTTTGCAGCACTTACAGCATATTCGGTGGTTTATGAAGTACAGTAGAAACCTTAATTGTGTGCTGTTAATCTGTAGGGTGCGGATCTACGAGATATTGGATATAACTTACAGATTGACGGGTGGCGACGCACCTTACACGGGCCATCAGATTATGTGTACCACATATAAATGGAATATGCTGTAAGTAATTCGCAACTTTCCGTTTTTGGGCGGAATCAGCGGCCGGTCTGTTTCCGGTGATTCGCTGACTGGCAATTCGGGGATAGATGCGGCACTGGTGAGGTTTTTAGTCACAATCTTTTTGATTAGATTCAGCAATAAGTGCAAGAGCACCCAGCATAATTTTGTGTTCTTGCACCTGAATTCTCGCGTGCAGCGTTTCTGCGGTATCATCAGGCAATACGGGCACCGCAGCCTGCATTAAAATCGGCCCGCTGTCTACTTCTAAACGGGCGATATGCACCGTACATCCGGTGATTTTAACCTTGGCGGCCAGTGCTTGCTCGACGGCGCGAATTCCTGGGAAACTCGGCAGTAAGCTGGGGTGAATGTTAATAACGCGATCGGCAAAAGCATCGAGCAAAACTTTGGTAACAATTCGCATCCAACCCGCCATCACTACCCATTCTACATCATACTCTTGAAAAGTTTTGACAATTTTTGTATCTAATTCTTCGCGGCTTTTGCAGTCGCGGTGATTGAGCAGAATCGAGGGAATGCCGTATTTTTCGGCTCTGGCTGCGGCTTTGGCTTCGGGGTTGTTGTAAATTAATACGGCGATTTGAGCGTTGAGTTGTTGGTTTTGGATGGCATGGGCAATTACCTCGAAGTTGCTGCCGCTTCCTGATGCTAAAACTCCTAGTTTTAAGGGCTTACTAAGAGAAACATTTTTTTCGACTTGGGCGGTAGGAATTGGGGGAACAATCAAACAATCTCTAGAATTGGTATTTGCTGTTATCATAAAATTTTTAGTTTCCTCTCAAAATTGTATCACCTGTAATATCAATTTCGGTTACATCGGAATTAATATTACCCGACCGAAATCAGGACACGGCAGTGCCGCGTCCTCGCTTATCCTTCCGGCGCAGCCGGAATTGAAATAAGGAGTGCTAATATGGCCGATTGGCAAAAAAATCCTCCCTGAGAATCGAATAAATTTTGAGATCCCAGTATTCGCCTTTGACAAATAGATGCTGTCGCAATATTCCTTCCAGTTGCATCCCCACTTTTTCCATGACGCGCGCCGATCCAATATTACTAACTTTACATTTAGCCTCAATTCTATTCAACTGCATTTCCCGAAAGCCGAACTCCATCATTGCATTGACAGCCTCGCTCATATATCCTTGATTCCAATATTTGCGAGAAATCGCGTATCCCATTTCAGCGCGACTGTGTGTCATGCTCCATCCCACATATCCGCAAGTACCGATAAATTTGCGGTCGGCTTTGTGAACTATTCCCCAATCCACAAGTTCTCGTTTTTTGTACATTTTTAGCAGCGATTTTATAAAATACTTAGTGTCTTCGATCGAGGTATGAGTTGACCAGGTTGTGTATTTTGATACTTCGGGATCTAAACCATACTCAAACATATCGCTGGCATCGTTTAAAGTAATTTTTCTCAGCAGCAGTCTTTCTGTTTCTATAGTGGGTAAATTGGCTAATATATCGAGAAGATTCATTGTGATATTGACCTATATTATGATACCATTTAAAACTAAAAGCTAAAATTTACAAGCCAATGGTTCGGATTAAATTTGGGCGTTTTAACTGGTTGGATAATGATGCGATCGCAGCTTGGACTTTTCTGGCGCCGGCTTTGCTGTTTCTGGGTACTTTTTTGATTTGGCCGATCGCCTATTTATTTTACCTCAGCTTTACCAGCGGCAGCTTTACCCAGTCGGGAGTGCGTTGGATTGGCTTCAACAACTACTGGCGTCTAGTCACAAACCCGGATTTCTGGCAAATTCTCCAAAATACGCTCTATTTTACTACTGCGACAGTCATTCCCAGTTTAGTGATTCCATTGGGCTTAGCTGTTTTGCTAAATCGCTCGTTTGCTTGGCGAGGAACTCTCCGCACCGCTTATTTTATTCCTTCGATTACCTCTTTAGTTGCAGTTGGCTTGGGTTGGCGGTGGTTGTTTCAAACCGACGGCCCGGTGAATAGTGTGTTAATGGCGATCGGCTTAAATCCAATTCCTTGGCTTAGCAGCACAGTTTGGGCAATGCCAGTGATAATTCTGCTCAGTATTTGGAAACAATTAGGCTTTAATATGGTAGTATTTTTAGCAGGATTGCAAGCAATTCCGGTAAATCGTTACGAAGCGGCAGAATTGGATGGAGCTAATGCTTGGCAGCAATTTTTGTACATCACTTTACCCGGTTTGCGGCCGACTTTAGTATTTGCTACTGTCACTACTGCTATTTTTACTCTGCGGAGTTTCGAGCAAGTTTACGTCATCACCGGCGGCGGCCCTTTGAACTCTACTAATTTGCTAGTTTATTATATTTACGACCAAGCTTTTTCGCAATTTGATTTTGGCTATGCAGCAGCAGCGGCAACTTTCCTGATGGCTGTAGCTTTGTTATTAGTCTATTTACAATTAAAAGTTTGGGGCGAAGATGCTTGATATCACATCCGGTAGCATCCTTTGTGTATTGGCGGGGCGGGTTTACGAGATTGTTTGTTTTAGTCATAGATAGTTGGTAAAACCCGCCCCTACGCGCAAATTATACAATTCCCAATGCCCAATTCCTAATTACCAATTCCCAATTTTATACTCCATGTGCTCTGCTGTTTGTTCAGCTTGTGCTGTACCCAAAAGTTTGCCGACAACGTGCAAAGACATATCAATTCCCGCAGCAATTCCCCCAGATGTGATGATTTTGCCGTTATCTACAAATCGCTGATTTTCGATAATAGTTGTGTTTGGCGCTAATTTTTTCAATAAATCCAATGCCCGATGGTGTGTAGTTGCTGCCAAACCTTCCAACAAACCAGCTTTTGCCAAAAGCAGCGAACCCGTACAGACAGAAAGCACTAATTCTGCTGTTGGCGCACAATCTTTTATCCAGTTAATAATTGCTGAATTATCGATCGACTTTCTCGTACCTTGTCCTCCCGGTACAATTAAAATATCCGGTGGCGGACAATCGGAAATGGTGCAGTCGGGATTTACACTCAAACCGTTGCGGGCGTTGACAGCGCCTGGATGTTCGGCTACGGTAGAGACTGCAAAATGCCGTGAAGCGAAGCTATCCCGAAGGGAATCGCCCTTACTTAATTCTGATGTCACCGAAAACACTTCAAAAGGGCCTGCAAAGTCCAGTACCTCGACATCATCGAACATTAAAATAGCTACGTTCCTAGTTATCATAAGACATACTTCTGATAGAGACCAAAAATAGCGACGATTTGTTATCGTAGAAATGGTATGATTTAAATTATTAAAGCTATGCCGAAAAATATTCGCCATCGCGCCCTGAAACTCTGTCTTTTGTGTCTGGCTTGCGCCTTAGCAATTGCTGTTGCGCCAATTTTTACACCCGCTCAATCCACAAGTCAATTAGAGTTTCGCATTACTCAATTAGAAAGGCAAATTTCTGAACTTAGGGGACAAATCTACAGCTTGCAGAACCAAGGTTCTAGAGTTAACCGGCCGCAGTCTCCTTCCCCTTCCGGTTCTGGTCGCACCAATCCTAGAACGGTGTCTGGAGACCCGATGTTTGATAATTTAGCAACTTTGGCAATTGAAACTAAGCAAGATGTTATTAAAATTCAAGAGCGCTTGTCAAGGCTAGAAGCGTCGAGAAATCGTTAGAGAAGTCATTAGTCATTAGTCATCAGTAATTAGTCATTAGTCAGAAGGAAGATGTTCAAGGGAAGAGGGAAGAAGTCAGTAGTCATTAGTTAGAAGGATGAAGTCATATTCTCGCCAACTCAAAACTCAAAACTCTCCCCCTCTCCTTCTCTACCATTCTCCGACGTTGAGGTCTAGAACAGCAGGGTCTGCTAAAAGTTAACTTGCAGAACTATTCAATGATATGGAAATAAAAGGCTGCCACCACAAAATTGATTGCTAACAGCAACAGAAACCAGCCTGCGCGAAATGGGTAAGGGAATTTGCCCGTTTTCATCACGGAGTCGGATTTTAATTGGTTCTTCGCTATCTCTGCCATAGGTAAAGCTCCTAATTCATAATGTCACTCTATTTACAAATAGCAGAGAGCGTCGCACTTATGCACAATCCTCTAGAGTTATTTTTTGTAACAACGAGTTTATACCGAGTTGAATTCAAATTAGTTTCAATCGCTCTCTCCGGCGTGGTATGAACTGCGGACGAGAGGCCCCGATCGCACGCGCTCAAACCCCATCTCCCGCGCGATCGACCCAAAACGGTCAAATTCGGCAGGCGTCCAGTATTTACGCACTGGGAGGTGTTCTAGAGATGGTCTCATGTATTGACCGAGGGTGAGCCGATCGCACTTGGCATCCCGCAAATCGGCCATCGCTTCGACTATCTCGGCTTCGGTTTCCCCGTGTCCCAACATCAAACCGGATTTGGTGGGAATAGTTGGGTCATATTGCTTGACAATACGCAAAACGCCGATCGAGCGATCGTACTTCGCCCCCCTCCGCACCGGCCCTTGCAACCGCCGCACCGTCTCAATATTGTGGTTGTAACAAGCCGGTTTAGCCTCCACCACCGTGCGAATCCGCTGTCGCTGCAACTCATCAAGGCCGGAATTCTCCCCGTCGGGGGCGGGCACGGGGGCACCGCCCCTACCTGTTCCCCCCCAAAAATCCGGCGTCAGTACCTCAACTTCAGTATGCGGGTTAAGAAGTCGGATTTGGGCGATCGTCCTGGCAAACCAACCCGCACCCCCATCCGGCAAATCATCCCTCGCCACCGAAGTCAGCACCGCATAGCGCAAACCCAACAACTGCACAGCCTCGGCAACCTTTTGCGGTTCCTCCGGGTCTAGCGGCATCGGAGAATGACCTTTATCTACTTGACAAAAAGCACAAGCGCGGGTGCAAGTCGGCCCCATCAACAAAAAAGTCGCCGTTTTTTGGGCGTAGCACTCGCCCCGGTTGGGGCATCTCCCCTCCTCGCAAATCGTGTGAATTTGCCGCTGTTTGATAATTTTTTGCACTTGGGAAAGTTCGCTAGCTTTGCCAACGGACCTACGCAACCACTCCGGCATCGCCTCGATTTCACCCCGCATTTGAGCGGCAACTGCTTTGACAGTAGGAGTTTTAGGAGTTTGGGGCGACATAAAATTAAGTGGTGATTGAGTTAATTCCTTCGATCGTATCCGAAATCAAAGCCCCTGAACTTGTAGGAGTATCGCCCCAAATCAGAATCGCGCCAACGTGCAACAAAACTAAACTCGCCCATAATTATGGGTAGAATTCTGTTAGGGATATACTGAAGGTTGCAAATCATCACTCATTCATTACTGAAGGAGTCAGTCGTGGCTGGTCAAAAAATCTTGGTAATCGATGACAGTAAAGTCATCCGCGTCCGAGTCCGAGAGATGTTGCCGCAGGGTAACTTTGAAGTTCTAGAAGCAAAAGACGGCGAAGAGGGACTCAAACTGATCCGTCAAGCCCGGCCAAATCTAATTATGTTAGATTTCCTACTGCCCAAAGTCAGCGGTTGGGAAGTGTATCAAAAAGTGCAAGCCCATCCTGAGCTTTCTAAGATACCTTTGGTGATCATGTCGGGCCGCGAAGAAGAGGTGATGGAAAAAATTCCGAAACCCTTTGAGAAGCATTTTTTTGCATTCATCGCCAAACCCTTTGAGAAGAAGCAGCTAACCGAGGCCATCAAATCGGCGATGGTACTGGCCAAAAAGAAACCAGTGCCGGAAGCCCCAGCCGCCGCCGCTGCACCCACTTCTGGAGCGGGCGCCGCCGAAATTCAGGCGATGACTGTGAAAATGGCGAAAATGCAAGCGGAAATTGATGCACTCAAAAAACAAATGACTCAGGTGATTACGATCATCAAGCAGAAATTGAAATAATTCTGCTGTTTTTTGAAGGCATTTATGTAGAAGGAAAATTCCACAGCGTGAAACTTTCAGTTGAGTCTCAAAGGCTGCGATTTTACCTGCATTTTTTTGCCATTTTTTTTGAGATAGTGAGATCGCCAACAGCCTGCAACTAATTTCTCAAAAGCCCAGTGAGAAAATCAATTAAAAGTTAAAAATAAAACAAGGGAGGAAATTAATTATTAAATTATATTAGGATTTTTAATTCCCGCTCGTTCCACACTCAATTATCAACTCCTCAGTCTCATTTTTTTGGTTAATGACTAACGACTATTCCGATTTTTTGCCTCAACTGCGTGCCTCAACAGAGCAATTATTGAAAAGATTAGACTGCTTCGATCGAGCGCAGGTATTAGCGATCGGAGATTTGACCTTGGACGAGTTTCTTACCGGACAAGTAGAGCGAATTTCCCGCGAAGCACCTGTGTTGATTTTGCGCTACGAAAATACTCAGCAAGTACCCGGGGGTGGCGCAAATGCTGTCTATAATTTAGCCAAACTGGGAGGCAAAGTAAAAGTTGCTGGTTTGGTGGGAAAAGACGACCAGGGAAAGGCTTTGTGCGGTATTTTTGAGGCGGCGGGAATTGACACGGGTGGGATTTTAATCGATTCGCAGCGTCCAACTGTCACCAAAACTCGAATCTCCGGGCACGCGCGACAGTCGGTGACTCAGCAAATTGTTCGAGTCGATCGCAAATCGGACGAGTTGCCGGATTTAGATTTGCAGTTGCAATTGGCAGACTACATCCGGCAGCAAATACCGACAGTAGATGCAGTGGTTTGTTCCGACTACGGCGACGGAGTTTGGACGAATTTGGCGATCGAATCTGCAGTAGTTCCCGGCAAAACAATTGTAGACTGTCAAACAAATTTGCAGCGATATTCTGGAGCAATGCTGTTTACTCCGAACTTGCCCGAAGCCGAGCAAGCAGTAGGATATGCTATCAAAAACCCTCAAACTTTAATGCAAGCAGGACGCGATTTGTTGAACTTAACTCAAGCTCAAAAAATCCTGATAACTCGCGGCGAAGAAGGGATGACTTTGTTTGAAAGGGCGAACGGCGAAGAAATCAAAAATTCACCCCCTCCAACATCCATTTGTGAAAAGGGGGAATTTGCCATTCAAAGTTGGGACATTCCCCCTTTTAACAAGACTGATGTATTTGACGTAACCGGTGCTGGAGATACAGTTGTAGCAGCAATGACTTTAGCTTTGTGCGTCGGTGCATCCGGTTGGGAAGCGGCAGTTTTGGGCAATTTGGCCGCTAGTATTGTCGTGCGTCAATTCGGTACGGCAACGACGACTGCAGACGAAATGAAAGAAGCTTTGAAAACGATGATTGCACTATAGCAATCCTCAATAAGTCGTAAATTTTTTACCCCACCCCAACCCTTCCCGAAGCCGCGGGGAGGGAGTAAGAAATTCACAAATGATTTAGGATTGCACTATAGCATTTTGTAAGGTGCGTCGCTGTCAGATTTTTGATAGAAAATGGGGGATTTTTAATGGCGACGCACCCTACATTAGACTTGAATGGGATGCCTTCGTTCTCCTATCTTGAAATGCCTCTGCGCTTTCCCTATCAATTAAAAATTTATGCAATAAGTCTATTGTGTGGTGCGTCGCTCTGAGATATACGATCTTCTTTGGAGATTTTTGATGGCGACGCACCCTACTCACTTACTCTTTTTCAAAATTTGCCCCTTCTCATCAATTATCAAACCGCTATTGGGAAAATCGCTCTTTGTCAAACGGTCAATCAACCCCACAGTCCTAAATTTGTTATCAACAGCCGGAACACCTCGCCCGTCAAGTTGCACGGGGATAATCTTACCAGAAACAAAATCCCCTTTCGGAGTCATTTTCACATCCAAAATTAGAGATTGACCGAGTGCTCCGGCTGTGGACAAAGTGCGATAACCCAAAAAATTGCCCAGGGAATAAGCAATCAATTTCCCTTTATAAAGTTCCATCGCTCGCGGGACGTGCGGGCCGTGTCCCAAAATCAAATCTGCTCCCGCATCAATCATCGTCCGCGAAAACAAAACCATATTTCCCCGGTTTTCTCCGTAAAAGAACTCAGTTTTATTTCTTACATTCAGAGCTCCCGTTCCTTCAGCTCCAGCATGAACTGATATCACTACAATATCAGCGTTTTGCTTGGCTTTTTTGACAACTTCGGCTCCCGCTTTCAGTTCCAGCAAGGAATTGTGAACGTCGCCGTAGTTGCTGAAACCGATAAAGGCAAAATTCACGCCCTTGACATTTTGATAAACAATTTGATCTCTTTTGCCAACAGCCTTCATGCCGTTGCTGTCAATGTTTTTAATCGTGTCCTTAAATCCTTGCTCGTTAAAGTCGTAAGAGTGATTGTTGGCAATATTCAAAATATCAAAACCAACATCTTTGAAAATTTTGGCATAACTCGGAGGCGTCCGAAAGGCAAACAGCATTCGTCCGCCGCCGGCTTTGGAACTGTAAGGATGATCGGTCATCGTGCTTTCAAAATTGCCAAACAGAATATCAGCTCCTTTGAGATACGGTTTTACCGACTCTAATAACATCTCTTTTTTTGCCGGCAGTTTGTTGTAGGGATAATTTGTGCCGGGGATCATGTCGCCAACTGCTTTGATGCTGACTGTTGCGGGCACAATGGCAGGTTTTGTGGCGGCAGGGGAGGGCGGTTTTGGAGCTGGAAGGGGTTTGGCTGCGGGTGTCGAGATCGCTTCTTGTACCGCAGGCTTTGATGTTGGAGGGTTATTAGTAGCGGTGGGTGAGGATTTGTAAAGTTGAGAAGCTAGAACAAAGCCGGATATCGGTACCAGAATTAGACTCAGAGCACCGACTGACAGCCCAGATTTTTTAGTTTTAGTGCGGGCTAATTCTGGCTGCGGTGATGGCTTTTGCTGCCTTTGGTTTGGGGGTTTTGGAGTTGGGGTTTTAGGGGGTTGGGGCGGAGATTTTTCTGGTGTTTGAGTGGGCGCACTTGTGACATTTTGAGTTTTTTCTAGCTCGGGCAAAGTCACAGGAATGCCAGAAGCGGGTAAACTAGCGGCGGCTGCTTTACTCGCAGCTACTGCTGCATTCACGGCAACTAACGGACTCACGGGTGCGGAAGTCAAGCGTTTTTTTAATTCTACAGTCTGAGTCCAAGCGGGCAATTGCTCGCCGCTGCGCCGCCCGTAAACTGTCACGGAGTAAAGGTTATTTGGTTGCAGCCGCTGCAACCCTTTGACTGCGACTCGGAGACAGGCTTCTTCTGCGGGTAAATGTTCTGCTTCCAGCAGCAGGTGCAGGGTGTCGTTTTCCCGGCTGGCTTTAGCCGTGACGCCGAAGCTTTGGAGTGCTTGGCCGATCAGAAATGCGATCGCCCTGGCATCGCCTTCTTTTGCTAAATTTAAAATATCTTGTTGGCTCACAAACGCCTCTACTCTCACACTAGAAATTTAGCTCGATCTTATATCAAATTTGGCTGCACAGCATTAAATACCGATTGATTTAACTTAAGTAAGTGGGTACAAATAAACAGAACGTTCGCAGAGGGCGCCTGGGTGAAAGGCTCTACTTGCTCTCACTATAAATCCTAACTAAATCCGACCCTACTTTTACAAGATAGTATGATTTTTGGCGCTTGCTAGCTGAATGCAATATTTCCTAACGGTTATCTTAGTCGATCGCCCAAACACTTCTATCCGGCATAATTGCCCCCTTCAAATTAACATCGGTCAAATCAGCGCTCTTTTTGTTACAGCATTTTTGGTAAATAAAACTGGTTTGCGAGCGTCGAGAGTGCATCCTGGAATGTACGGAAAATATGCGGTTTAGCAGCGAATAATTAACGAAAAAACCCGGTTTCACGTTGGCAGTGCCAATGCCCCTGTCCCACTTTCGCCCAAATTCACACAAAAACATCGACCTGCAGGCTCGGAAGCTTGTTAAACTTTTGGTCATGCCACGCTATTGGTGAGAAATCGACGGCTAGCCACAATCGTCTGCTAACGCCCCCGCAGTGCTGGGCTGCAGGGCCTGCACTGCACACTGCACGTAGGTGAGATTAGCTGCAATCAACTTTCGGGATGCCGCTGCTAAAGTCGCGGCCGCCAATGTAGTTGTTCGTTTTAAACTAATTAAACTAATTATTTAAAGGAGTTGCACGTCAATGACACAATTGTGCTTATAAGAAATATCTGGCTAAGAAATATCTGGCTCCGTGCCCTCTCAAACCAGGGTTTTTCGCTAGTCTGGTGCTATTTGTGAGTTAGTTAAGCCCATAGCAGCTAGGATCGAGCTAACTCAAGGTTAAACTAAAGCTCGTCATGCGGCGTTGCCTCTCAAAACCCGGATTGAGTCTTATGGCGCATTACCGCTCCTCTGTATGTTTGTTCACCTGCATTGCCTGTCTGGGCGTTGCGTTCAGTCCAAGTGCCGACGGAGGGCAACAGGTACTCAATGCCTCTGCGCGTGCTGTTTCCCAAGAAATTGCTCAGGCGAACTCTCCCCCGGACGACCGCCAGGATTCCAAGCCTCCAAAACCGTCTCCAGCGCCCGATAAAAACAAATCTCAGCCGTCCAAAACGTCCAAATCTAATTCTAAGATCCCGAAATCGGTATCCAATTCGATCGTCACTTTGTCTCGTCAGCGGGGGTTCTTAATGTTGGGTTTGGCAGCAGTTGTCGTCACGGCAGCGGCAGTATTTATCATGCTCAAATTAGTTAGCAGTGACGAGTCAAATTATCCTAAGCGAAGACGGGGAAGATTTGAGCGCCAAAACCCTAAAAACTCTCAATTTACTAATCCAGATTCTCCTACAAATTCGCACCAAAGCAGGCCGCAAGAGACTTCTTCTGGGGGACAATCGCTGTCAGCCTTGCCCTACCCTTTTGATTTGCCAAAAGGCCGCAGTATTGAGAGCAGCGATCGACCTTTTATCAAGGAATCCGGGCAACCAGAAGCCGATGGTGCAGCCGTCGAGGGCGATCGAATTAATTCCGACACCTCGCCCTTGGAAACTCACAGCAACGGATACAGCAACACAGGTTTCAACATTCCCGAAACAACTAATCAAACCGATTCCCTAGCGAAGAATAAAGGTATTGCCCTTCCCGAAACGGATCGCATACCTCAAGTTGATATTATTGAAGCACTGATTGAAGATTTGCAGCAGCTAAATCCCGCAAAGAGAGGCAAAGCAATTTGGGAACTAGGTCAGCGGGGAGATTCCAGAGCAGTTGAGCCGTTGCTCGATTTGCTACCAAATTCCGACTCCAAGCAGTACAGTTTAATTTTGGCAAGTCTCTCGGAAATTGGCATTCGCACGCTCAAACCAATGAATAATGCGTGGTCAATTTCGCTGCAAAATGAAAATCCTGAAGTGCGTAAAAATGCAATTCGCGACTTGACGCGGATTTACGAATTGGTGAATCAAATCAGTTACTTGTTGCAGCGTGCGACGGACGATCCAGATCCAGAAGTTCAGGAAACTGCTCGCTGGGCAATCAATCAGTTAAACCGCCTCCGTCCGCGTTCGGGGATAGATTAATAAATGCAGCAATTTTAAAATTATTTGAAAATTTAGAGGTGAGACGAGAAAAATTATAATTTAGATTATGTTAGAATTAGTGACGGCTGACTAATGACTACTGATATCATGTCCGATCGATCGCCCACAATACATAGGTGGGGGCCCGTTTGTGAGATTGTCCGTTTTTGGCAAATATTATTGGTGAACCCAACCTGCAAGGAATCAGGGTAATCGACCGGACATGATATGACTAATAACTAATGACTAATAACTAATGACTAATAAGACTTTAAAACTATTGTTTCTGTCAACTTCTGTCGGTCAACTCGGTTCGGGGTTGGGGGGCGGTGTAGAACTTACAGTCCTTAACATAGCTAAAGAATTGCAGAGTCGCGGTCATAAAATAGCAGTTGTAGCGCCGATAGGTTCAGTATTAGAATCAATTTATGTAATCGAAATAACGGGTGAGTTGCAAGTAACCGCCCAAACACAAGATTACTACGATCCTATTGTGATGCCCGCCGACTCGGTGCTGGCGAATATGTGGGAATATGCTCGCCAAGTTCAGGATGAATGGGATGTCATTGTTAATTTTGCCTACGATTGGCTGCCATTTTATTTGACACCTTTTTTTAGGACTCCGATCGCACATTTGATCAGCATGGGTTCCCTTTCCGCCGCCCTCGATCGCATTGCCGGACAAACCGCCGTTCAGTTTCCTGGTACGATCGGAGTTCACACCGCTTCTCAAGCCAAAACATTCGCCTTTGCCGGTGAATGTCAGTTGTTGGGAAATGGCATAGATTTATCCCTGTACGAATTTTGCAACCAACCGCAGTCTAAATTAGCTTGGCTAGGCCGCATCGCCCCAGAAAAAGGCTTAGAAGATGCAGTGGCAGCAGCGAAAATTACAGGCATTCCCCTGAAAATTATGGGCAAAATGCAAGATGAGGATTATTGGCAAAAAATTTGTGCAGATTACCCGGATGCTCCGGTAGAATATTTAGGGTTTTTGACAACAACCCAAATGCAAGAGCAAGTCCGTCAGTGCCGAGCATTGTTGATGACGCCGCGTTGGGTGGAAGCTTTCGGAAATGTCGCGATCGAGGCTTTAGCGTGCGGTGTACCCGTGATTGCTTACGAGCGCGGGGGGCCGGCCGAAATTGTTCGAGACGGACTGACGGGCTTTTTAGTGGAGCCTGATAGTGTAAATGGCTTGGTAGGTGCGATCGCCCGCTTAGACAAAATTGACCGCAGCGCTTGCCGGCGACAAGCAGAGGTAGAATATTCTTTAGCAGCTTTGGGCGATCGTTGTGAGCACTGGTTCAAATCGATCGCTGCTAGTAGGGTGCGTCAGTAATAATACTGGCCAATTTGTAGAAAGATTCGCTGACTGATGCACCTTACAAGTTTATGGAACAGCAATTCAAATCTATTCTCAAATTGAGTTAAATAAACTCTTAAGCGACCACAAAAAAAGAAAACTGAAACAACTATGGCAACCGAACGTTTAGTGCTTTTATCCAGTAGAGAAATCGAAAAAATGCGCCAAGCAGGCCGTTTAGCAGCCGAACTTCTTATACATCTCGAACCGATGGTAAAACCGGGTGTCAGCACTTTAGAAATTAACGACGAAGCCGAACGCTGGACTTTGGCACGCGGAGCAAAAAGCGCTCCCCTAGGCTATAAAGGATTTCCCAAATCTCTGTGTGCAAGCGTCAATGAAGTAGTCTGTCACGGCATCCCCAATGCGAAACAAATTCTTAAAGAAGGTGACATTATTAATATTGATGTAACGCCTTTAGTAGATGGTTATCACGGCGATACTTCCAAAACTTTTTTTGTGGGCAAGCCTTCACCGCTAGCGAAAAAATTAGTTGAAGTAACCGAGGAATGTTTAAGAAGAGGAATTGCGGAAGTCAAACCGGGTGCTCGTACCGGCGACATCGGTGCAGCGATTCAAGAATATGCTGAAGCACAGGGTTTTTCGGTAGTGCGAAATTTTGCGGGACACGGAGTTCACCGAGTCTTTCACACGGAACCGGAAATTTTGCACTACGGCAAGCGGGGCACGGGAAAAAAGCTCAGACAAGGCATGGTTTTTACGATCGAGCCGATGATTAATGAGGGTACTTGGGAAGTGGAAATTCTCGCCGATGGTTGGACATCTATCACCAAGGATGGAAAGCTTTCAGCTCAATTTGAACACACTCTGGCTGTGACTGAATCTGGGGTGGAAATTCTAACTTTACCTTAGCAATCATTCACAAAAAATCTGAAAAACTCACTCCTAAATCAATAATTAACCATATCCCGTAGGGGCGGGTTCACAGAAAATATCTAACGATTATCAACAATCTAGATAAACCCGCCCCGCCACAACCGATAACCCACATCAACCTGAAATTTGCACCGAATCCGAAAATGTAGGTTGGTATTTATGGTTGGGTGAGGGCGGGTTTGCGGGATTGTCTGTTTCAGTTAGAAATTGTCTGTAAAACCAGCCCCTACGGAATTACGATGATTCACCGAATCCGAAAAGGTAGGTTTGTATTTATGGGTGGGTGGGGGCTGGTTTTAGAGATGGTCTGTTTCAGTTATATATTGTCAGTAAAACCCGCCCCTTGTATCTTAAAAGAGTCAGGCGATAGATCGCGAGGTCAGTCAGTCGATCGAGCCGTCAATCAGGCGCTCGCTACGTCAGTCGATCGAGCTGTCAAACAGGCGATCGAGCCGATAATCAGTCGATCGAGCTGTCAAACAGGCGATCGAGCCGATAATCAGTCGATCGTACCGATAAGTGGGCGATCGTACCGATAAGCAAAGTGAATCTAAAGAAACAAGGAAAGTTTCGTGCAAATGGTTCTGTAACAGGCGAAAGTGCTAGCTATAGGACATCAGCAATCGGTGAAGTTGGCCCGCCCCTTAGACTTTCGCAAGTCTGTTGTGTAGATAAGCGGACATTACTGATGACAGGCGCACCAAGCACAGGCGGTATCTTAGGCTCTCGGCATCGCCCTTGAAAGCCTGCATTCACAAGGTTAGTTAATTATTGCCTGTCACGTTCTTTCATAAATCGGAGTAGATCGCGAGCAAATAATGGCACCAACAGTATACGGCATAGACATCAGTAAAAAAGACTTTTATGTCTCATTACTGACCGAAATTCGTGCAACTAAACCCAAAAAGTTTACGAATAATACTCAAGGGTTTGAGAGTTTACATAACTGGCTCAAACAACAAAGTGTAGTCGAACTCCATGCTTGTATGGAAGCTACTAGCATTTATGGCTAAGCCTTAGCCGAATTTCTTTATGGAGAAGGCTTTCAGGTGAGCATCGTCAATCCAGCGCGGATTAAAGGGTTTGCCAAAAGCGAACTTCTGAGAACTAAAACAGACTCCGTAGATTCCGCATTAATTGCCCGTTATTGTGCGGCAATGAAACCATCATTATGGACACCTACTGCACCCGAAGTCAAGGAATTACAAGCCTTGTTACGGCGACTCGAATCAGTCACAGAAATGATGACTTGCGAACAAAAGTTTGGAAACAGCTACGCCAACTGTTGCAGCACTTACCCTGGAACATTTGGAGTATCTAAAACAGCAACAACAACTAATCAAAAAACTGATTAGTGACCATTTTGACCAACACCCACACTTAAAACAACAGCGCGAGCTGTTGACCTCAATTCCTGGCATTGGCGATTTAACAGCTTCTGTATTATTAGCTGAAATTGGTGAGGTTTCTGATTACAACAAGGCCCGTCAATTAGCAGCCTATGCGGGTTTAACTCCCAGCGAACGCACTTCTGGGACTTCAGTTAAAGGCAAAACTCGTTTGTCTTGTACCGGAAACGTCCGACTGCGAAAAGCATTGTATATGCCTGCGGTAGTGGCGATGCCCCGCAACCCTTTGCTGAAAGCCATGAGTGAGCGATTATTGAGCTGGGGCAAGGTCAAAATGCAGGTGATTGGTGAACTGATGAGGAAATTGGTGCATTTGGCTTTTGGGATTTTAAAATCCCAAAAGCCTTTCGACCCCAATTATGCGATCGCTACCCCTTGACAGGTCAAGACAGTATCTACAAATTTGTCCGTAATTTTACCATGTACGGGCAGGTTATCCAAAATTTTTGAGAGCGATCGACAAATTATATAAACCCGCCCCACCCCACCAAGAAATTGTATAAACCTGCCCCACTACGCCAGTAAATGATGTAAACTGACCTCAGAATTGGCCGAGATTTTTAACCTATTTCCGCACAGCTTCCAGCAAGCGAGAATAGTAAAAGCTAGTGCTAGTCATCGCTGTTCTGTTAATCGCAAAACCGTTGTTTTCTAGGATTTTGATAATATCAGCTTCGCGGTGCTGGTAAGCGCGGGTAGTTTTGCTGGGGCCGGGGAAAAGTTCGCCAATTTTTTTGAGGGCGGTTAATGCTAAAGTTTTGGGGGCAAAACTGAGAATTAGTCGCGATTCGGCGATCGAACTTAGGTGAGCGATCATTTCTGCAGCCTTACTTTGGGGATAGTGGATTAGCACGTCCAAGCAAATAACCGTGTGAAATTTGCCCGTTAAGGCTTCCAAATCTTGGGCCGCGAAGGAGATGTTGTAGAGCTTGCCGGGAACTGCTGTCGATCGATCGTAAGCTTCTGCTACCATCTTTTCAGAGATATCGCTAGCGCAAACAATCGCCCCAGCCTCAGCCAGGGGAATGCTCAGAGAGCCTACACCGCAGCCGGCATCGCAGACACAAAGCCCGGGCAAATTGCCGTCAGCTTGCAGCCATTCGATGACTGTATCCACCGTTTGCTGATGCCCGGTGCGGATGTCTAGCTGAACTTTGTTGACTTTGCCCTCGCCGTAAATTCGCTGCCAGCGATCGAATCCCGTCGAGTTAAAATACTGTCTAACTATAGTCTTGTCATCTACCAAATTCATCGATCTGCCTGCTGCTGAGTTATTGCCAACGGTTAAATATTATATAGCCTAGGGTCGTAATTTGGAATTTGGAATTTGGAATTTGGAATTTGGAATTTGGCATAGGGCATAGGGCATGGCAACTAACAAATTACTGATGACTGATGACTGATGACTGATGACTAATACAGCGGATTCCAGGTTTATAAAGTACACCCCAGAAACCGGGTTTCTTCTGGATTTATCGCCAGAAACCAGTTTTATTCAAGAAACCCGGTTTCTCTGTACTTCACTTACCTGGAAAGTGCTGTAACTAATAACTAATGACTAATGACTAATGACTAATGACTTTAAAATAACCGATGCCAAGTCAATTGCTTTGTCGCAGCATTTAAATTCCAGCGGAGTAATTGAGTTGCAGATTTGCCAATAATTCCCGAAATTCCGATCGCCCTTCTCGGAGATTCAGTTGCCAGGGCAATCGCACTTTCGGCATCGCAAATTCCCCACTCCACCAAGTTCTGCACTCCCGCCAACAGCGGCAGAGTTGTACCCGCCAAAGTAGCAGATTCAAGCACTGAGTGGTAATCTAATCTTACCCAAGCCGTACCTTTTCTGACTTCAATTTGTCGGGAATCCCAAGGATAAACACCGTCAGGCAAACCCAAAGGAGCTAAAGCATCGCTCACCAAAAAAACGCCTTTTTCATACCTACCAGCGCGCAGCAAAAAATCAATCATTATCGGAGAAACGTGCTTCCCATCAGCAATTAAACCGCATTTTACCCCCGGATAAACAATCGCCGCTCCCAACAAACCCGGTTCTCGGTGGTGCAAACTCGGCATCGCATTAAAAGCGTGAGTTACCATTGAAGCTCCCCGATCAAATGCTTGTTGGGCTTGCTCTGCCGTCGCTTGAGAGTGTCCGAGACTGACGGAAATTCCCAAACTTTGCAAATAGGAAATGACTTCGCCAGTGCTGTCTAACTCCGGTGCTAAAGTAATTATTTTGACAATGTCGGCACAATCTCCTAAAACTTGCTTGACATTTTCTATAGTTAGCGGTAACAAAAACTCAACTGGGTGAGCGCCTCGCTTCTGGGGGTTGAGAAAAGGGCCTTCGAGGTGAACGCCGATAATTTCCGCTGTTTTGGCTTTATTGGTTGTGGCAACAGTAGTTTGTACAGTGCGGATATAATCAGCTATAGTCGAGAGCGATCGCCTAAACTTATCCACCGAAGTTGTCACCAAAGTCGGCAAAAAAGCATCGACTCCCTGATTCCACAAAAATTGACAAATTTTCGGCAAAATTTCAATATGCTCGTTTTCTAAATCGGGAAAAGCAAAACCGAGCGCCCCGTTAATCTGCAAGTCTACACCGCCTAGAGAAAGCCAATCGCCTGCTACATCAACCACTTCCAAATGGGGAGGACAAATCCGTTTAAATACGGCGTCCATCGGCAAAACTTCTTGAATGATTCCCGTTTCGTCAACAGCAAGCATCTGCAAATCCTTGCAGCCGGGGAGGCGAGCATTGAGAATATCTGTGCGGGCGGCAGTTGGGGTTGTGGCTTCAGTCATCCGATTTTAGATTTTGGATTTTAGATTTTAGATTTAATAATCGCTACGGATAAATCCGGTGGCTGGCGATGAGGAGGGGGAGCTTTTTGCTTTTTGCTGGCTCCAGGGCTGCTCAGACGGGGGCTGGTGGCAAAATTGCTTTTAAGGGTCAGTTTTGGTACAAAATATCTAAATTTGAGTTAACGCAATCATTTAAAATTAGCATTTATCTGAAATCTGAAATCTGAAAATTGCATGAATCAAGCGACAGTTGGAATTATTATGGGTAGCGATTCGGATTTGCCAACCATGAAAGATGCGATCGCAGTTTGCGAAGAATTCAGTGTTGCTTGCTCCGTGGCGATCGTCTCGGCGCACCGCACCCCTGAGCGCATGGTAGAATACGCCCAAACCGCGCACCAACGAGGCTTGAAAGTCATTATCGCAGGTGCCGGGGGAGCGGCGCACCTCCCAGGTATGGTAGCATCTTTAACCCCCTTGCCAGTGATTGGCGTGCCCGTACCGAGCCGCCACCTGCAAGGGGTAGATTCGCTGTACTCGATCGTGCAAATGCCAGCCGGGATACCCGTAGCAACAGTGGGGATCGGCAACGCTAAGAATGCTGGCTTGCTGGCAGTTCAGATACTGGCAGCTCATCAGCCAGAATTGCTAGAGCGAGTTTTGCATTACCGCAAAACTTTGTCCGAATCTGTACTGAAAAAACAAAATCAACTAGAAGAGCTAGGCTATCATAACTATCTCAATCTCAACAAATAATCCAATAAACTTTTGTAGTAAGATTGGAAAGTTTTCCGAATATTGCTGAGCTTAGTAGCCGTAAAGAGGGTAAAAGTGATTAAAATGACTGTCGGAAAGAAAAAGTCGAAACAAGTCAGGCGGGATGGTTTAAATTTGCCAGCAGCTAAATTTTTTACGAAAGTCAACAGGTTGAAGAAGTTACCACGGGCGATCGCCCGCCTCACTCCAAGTTGGCAAGCCTGCATACCAATAGCTGCAATCATCTTCTTGGTGTGGGGATATGCGGCGGTAGCCCAAACCCCTGCCACGCCAACCACCGAGGAACAATTAGCGAGCCTTAAGGTGGGGCTGGATACGATGTGGGTCATGGTTGCGGGGATGCTAGTGTTCTTTATGAACGCCGGTTTCGGTATGTTGGAAACCGGTTTTTGCCGTCAGAAAAATGCGGTTAACGTGCTGTCCAAAAACTTGATTGTTTTTGCGCTTTCTACGATCGCATTTTGGGCGATCGGCTTTGGCTTAATGTTCAGCAACGGCAACAATTTTATCGGCAGCAGCGGATTTTTTCTGTGGAACGTAGCCGACAACAGCCCCGCCACAGGAGACGCTTATCAAGGCATTTTCGAGTCGCTTAACTGGACGGGAGTCCCCCTCAACGCTAAATTCTTTTTCCAATTAGTTTTTGCTGGAACTGCTGCCACGATCGTTTCTGGAGCAGTTGCAGAGCGAATTAAATTCCTTGAATTCTTAATTTTCAGCTTGCTGCTAGTAGGAATTGCTTACCCAATTACCGGACACTGGATTTGGGGCGGTGGCTGGCTGGCAGACGCAGGCTTCTGGGATTTTGCCGGTTCGACAGTGGTTCACTCCGTAGGCGGTTGGGCTGCTTTGATGGGAGCGGCATTTTTGGGGCCGCGGCTCGGCAAGTACCGCGACGGCGATACTGTGGCGATGCCGGGACACAATATGAGCATTGCCACCCTGGGCTGTTTGATTTTGTGGTTGGGTTGGTTCGGGTTTAATCCCGGTTCGACAATGGCAGTCGATCCAAATGCGATCGCCCATATTGCGATCACCACCAACACCGCCGGTGCCTTCGGGGGAGTTGCTGCAACCATTACAGCTTGGCTGTACCTCGGCAAACCCGACCTTTCGATGATTATCAACGGCATCCTCGCCGGCTTAGTCGGCGTAACAGCTAGCTGCGCTTGGATCAACGTGCCCAACTCTGCCATAATCGGCACGATCGCCGGCATCCTGGTAGTTTTCGCAGTAACTTTCTTCGACAACTTGAAAATTGACGACCCTGTAGGCGCAACTTCAGTTCACTTAGTCTGTGGAATCTGGGGAACTCTGGCAGTTGGGCTGTTTGCTGACGGGCCTACAACTGGACTTTATACCGCAGGCCCCGCAGCCGGATTGCTTGTGGGCGGAGGTTTCGGTCAACTCTGGGCGCAGTTGGTCGGCATTATCTCTGTAGGGGGGATGACCGTGCTGCTGAGTACGATTTTTTGGCTGGCACTCAAAGCTTTGCTGGGTATCCGCGTTTCTGCTTTAGAGGAGGCTGAAGGTTTGGATATCGGCGAACACGGGATGGAAGCTTACACTGGGTTTGTGAAGGAAACGAGCTTGGATAACAGAAGTGAGACCAGCTACGGCGGTTATGGTGGGGGTTCTGGGGGGAAGACTAACAAACTGTAGATCGTGCGATCGATCGATTCAGCTTTCGTGTCGTAGATTAGCTATTTATCAGCTAATCCACCTCTTTATTCAGAAAAACCCGAATCTGAAATACCCGCCAACTTATGGCTGTCTATCGTTGTGCTCGCGTTTCAATCTTCGATACGAACGCGGGCATATTTTTATTTTTAGTTGACCTTTAAGGGCTGACATATGGCGTTGCACAATTTGAGGATGATTATTGTGGGGTGTCCCGCCTGTTGTGAAAATACACGCCTTCGAGCTACGAGAGTCCATCCGACAAAAAAATCAAAATCATCCCGCTATTATGCAACACCTTACATATAGTAGTTTGCGATTGCATGAGATGTGCGCCGCTAATTGGTAATTGGGAATTGAGAATCTGTAACTAACGAACTTTGCAAACGGGTGTATTGATTAGAGTTTACCGGCAATTGCTTTAAGTTCTTCAACGACGCGCTTGTTCTTGGGATTTCTGCTGCCATCAAGGCGGGCGGAGACAACAGTGATTATTTCTAGTATATCTTTAGCTAAATCCTCATCACAGCTCGTATTTTCGGTTTGATTTATAATCACTACCTCTGTCCCAAAGTGTTCGCACAAATTAAAAATTAGTTCAGAACCAAATCTCAGCAGTCTGTCTTTGTGAGTTAATACCAACCTTTCTACTTGATTATCTGCGATCGCCCGAATTAGATGTTGTAAACCCCGCTTACTGCAATTAACCCCCGAACCTACATCATCAATGATTTGGAATTGCCACCCCTGAGATGCACAAAACAATTCCAAAACTTGTTTTTGTCTGTCTAAATCATCTTTTTGGTTGTGACTGCTAACCCGAGCGTAAGCAATGGTTAAAGCGCCGTTGGGTTTTAAGCCGAGAAGATGAGCTAGGTCATAGCGTCTGTGACCGTTAGCGGTGCGTTCTGGTATTAGCTTGCCTTCGGCTTCCCATCTTCGCAAGGTGGAAGCGCTCACACCTTTAAGTTTGGCTGCTTCAGTTATAGTTAATTTTTTCATTTTTGGATTTTAGCATCAGAAATGGGTAATTTCGGTAAGTTTTAGATATATTTTTGTCGGGGTCTGCTGGTTGGACAAATCCGATTGCGGTGCCAGAAAGTTTGGTAGGCAGATTTTTTATGGTAAAGTAGTGCGAAAAAGCAAAGTTCTGCATCGCCGCCCTTGCCCAATACAGCACAGTGCTTGATTATTACAAGAATTGAGGCTTTAATTGAGCGGTAAAATTTGATGCAGCAATCAGTGCAAATTATTCGGTGTGAGGCCTGCAAATAGCTTGAGTTTATGGAGAAGTTCGGAGGAGGTAGCAGAAGTAGAACTCATAAATCCCTCTTAGGGATGGAAGTTAGCCGATCGAAAACTGTTCCGGTTTGGGCTTTGCTATCTTTGGTGACGAACGGGGTACTGATACTTACAGTCGCTCAACTACTGCTGCGGGGAAATAACTTGACAGAAAGTTTCCAGGCGAATGATGCGGTGACGGCAGAAGCGGCCCAGGAACAAATTGGTCAACCGGCGATCTCTACAAAGGCAGTGCTAGACGTGCCAGTTCCGGGGCCGCGACATAAGTGGACTTACCAGCAGTGGGTGACGCAGTTGGGTCGCGAAGCTGAGGCGGTGGCGGCAAATCGACCCTCAAGATTGAGTGTTTTGGCGGGAGATTCTCTCAGTATGTGGTTTCCGACCAAGCTGTTACCAGTCGATCGAATTTGGCTGAATCAAGGGATTTCGGGGGAGACTTCCCTGGGTTTGCTGAAGCGGTTGCAGTTGTTCGATAGAACTGCGCCGGATACAGTGTTTGTGATGATCGGGATTAACGATTTGTTGCGGGGGGCAAGCGACGAAGGGATTTTGGACACCCAGCGACAAATTATTCGCGATTTGCGGTGGGCTCACCCTAAAGCGCAAGTGGTGGTGCAGTCGATTTTGCCACACAGCGGGGAACAAGCTACTTGGGAAAATCGCGATCGGCTGTTGGCGATTCCTAACAGTCGGATTCGGGCAATAAATCGACGGCTGAAAGAAATTGCTAGTTCCGAAAATGTTTTGTATCTGGATTTGCACCCGCTGTTTGCGGATGCTGACGGCAATTTGTTAACCGAACTCAGCACGGACGGCTTGCACCTTAACGATCGAGGCTATCTGGTTTGGCGATCGGCCCTGCAAATGTTCGATCAAATGCAGTTGAAAAATGAGTCATAAGTTATTAGTCCTTAGTCATTAGTCCTTAGTCATTAGTCCTTAGTCATAAGTTATTAGTCCTTAGTCATTAGTCCTTAGTCCTTAAGCTGTTGCACATTTAAACTGTGAACTAAAATTTGATAAAGTTCTTGTGGGGAGTAGGGGTTGGGCTTATAGCCCGCACAAAAATACGATTTAGATGCAGAACAGCTTAGTCATTAGTCATTAGTCCTTAGTCCTTAGTTAGAAAAATAAAGGATGAAGTCATATTCTCCCCAACTCTCCCCCTCTCCGATTACTGTGTTGTCACTGGCTATGTCAAGTAGGGACTGATACATTAAGAAATATGATAGTTAGCTATTTAGTATAGGGTGATACAGAATAACTGTTTGTACAAATGGTGGAATCCAAAAGGCACAGACCATTGGATTGATATTTGACGAATTTAGATGAGTCCGGCTATACTACGTCGGGAGGTTGAGGATTGGGGAATTACAGCATATTCGATGTAGATGTGGTACACACAAGAAGAGCGATCGCCTGCTGTAGGGTGCGTCGCCACCAGTCAATCTGTAAGTTTTATCGACCAATATTTCGCCGCGACGCACCCTACAGATTAACACCACACAATATAGCTTTATAGTGTACTTCATGAACTACGGAAGAGGCTGTATCTATTGAAGATTTGTTCCGCTAAAACAGGGAATTAAAACCAAATAACTATTCCATCTAAAATCCTCACATCTAAAATCGGCTGGGTCTTCCCGGAAAATTGCTGAGTATGAGAAGGTACAACTAACGTGATCAAAAAAAGTTTAACGATCGGCATCATCGCGCTGTGGCTGTTAAGCGTACCGCTAACGGACAATGCCTTAGCTCAAGATGCTGCTGGTACTGCTGCGGTGGTGCCAAATCCGATCGACACCGGCGATACGGCCTGGATGTTGGTTTCCTCAGCACTGGTATTGCTGATGACACCGGGGCTGGCGTTTTTCTACGGGGGACTGGTGCGATCGCGCAACGTCCTCAACACCATGATGATGAGCTTAATCATGATGGGACTGATCGGCGTCACATGGACGCTGTGGGGCTACAGTTTGGCCTTTGATGTCACCGCCAGCAACCTCGATGCTAAAGGGTTTGGGCAAGGGATCGAAAGCTTCATCGGCGGCTTCGACTGGATGTTCTTGAACAACGTCACGGCGGACACACCAGATCCGAGCGGCTACGCACCGACAATACCCCACCAAGTCTTCATGGTTTACCAGATGATGTTCGCCATCATCACTCCAGCCTTGATTTCCGGGGCGATCGTCGAACGGGTAACATTTAAAACCTATTTCTGGTTCGTGCTGCTGTGGTCTACCTTTATCTACTCTCCTTTAGCTCACTGGGTTTGGGGTAGAGGCTGGCTGGAGGCGATCGGAGTTTTAGACTTTGCCGGCGGCACAGTCGTGCACATCAGTTGCGGTGTTTCAGCAGTTGTCGCAGCTTGGGTAATCGGGCCCCGCAAAGACCACTTGAAGAAACCCCACACCCCCCACAACGTACCCTACGTCTTGTTGGGAATTGGGATGCTGTGGTTTGGCTGGTTTGGCTTCAACGGCGGTAGCGCTTTGGGAGCTGGTTCTTTAGCAACAGTGGCTTTTGTCACCACGATGATTTCAGCAGCAGTCGGCGGTTTAACTTGGACAATTGTCGAATGGGTGCTCAGAGGCAAACCGACAGCAGTGGGAATTGCTAGCGGTTTCCTCGCGGGATTGGTGGGCATCACACCTGCCGCTGGATTCGTGCTGCCAGTGGGAGCGCTTTTGATCGGATCGATCGCTTCGGTTTGTTGCTTCTTTGCCATTAGCTGGCGCGCTAAGCTTGGATTTGACGACTCTTTGGATACCTTCCCGCTTCACGGCGTCGGCGGAACTGTGGGCGCGATTCTGACGGGCGTGTTTGCCACTAAAGCGGTTAACGCTGCCGGAAAGGACGGGCTGTTTGCCGGGAATCCGGGGCAAATCGGCACCCAGTTGATAGGCGTTCTAGCTACTTACGTGTTTGCGGGTGTCGGCACTTTTGCGATCCTGAAAATTTTGGAACAGTTTATGGAACTGCGAGTGCCGTCATCTGCTGAAGACAAAGGTTTGGATATTGACTTGCACGGGGAAGAAGCTTACGGTGAGGATTTTGGCGGCGGTTTCAGTTCGTTTGAATCGAGTTCTCCTTTTGCGCCGAAGAAGATTTGAAGCTGATTATTTGAATAAGTTCGATCGTGTAGAGATGCAGGTATCTGGGTCTCTACGCTTTTTTTTAAGTTTTTTTTAACGAGCCGCGAAGGCGCGTTCATTCTTTCTTGGCTCTCAATTCAATGTGTCGATCGTATAAATAGCATATGCCCTGTTTGCTACTGAGCCAATAAGTCCGATCGCACCCCAGGCATTCTAAAATCAAAGGTAATTAACCTAGATTTCAACTCGATACCGCATGGATACTAAAGCTTTTAAACGATCGCTCCAACAGTCGGAAAACTACCACCGCAAGGGTTTCGGACACGAAGCTGAGGTAGCTGGGGTAATGCAGACGGCTTATCAAAGCAGTCTGATCCAGCAAATTCGCGACAATAATTACAGACTGGAACGTGGGGCTGTCACGATCCGGCTAGCTGAGGCTTTTGGCTTTTGCTGGGGGGTGGAACGCGCTGTAGCTATTGCTTACGAGACTCGCCAGCATTTCCCAACCGAACGGATTTGGATTACTAATGAGATTATTCATAATCCGTCTGTCAATCAGCATTTGCGCGATATGGAAGTTGGTTTTATTGCTGTGGAAAAGGGGCAGAAAGATTTTTCGGTTGTCGATAGCGGCGATGTGGTAATTTTACCTGCTTTTGGGGCCAGCGTCCAAGAAATGCAGTTGCTTAATGATAAGGGCTGCAAGATTGTTGATACTACTTGTCCTTGGGTTTCTAAGGTTTGGAATACTGTTGAAAAGCACAAAAAAAAGGATTACACTTCGATTATTCACGGTCAGTACAAGCATGAGGAAACTGTTGCTACGAGTTCTTTTGCTGATAAGTATTTGATTGTGTTGAATTGGCAAGAAGCTGAATATGTCAGCAATTATATCTTGCATGGGGGCGATCGCGCTGAGTTTCTGGCTAAGTTTAGTAAGGCTTATTCTGCTGGTTTTGACCCGGATCTGGATTTAGAAAGGGTGGGAATTGCTAACCAAACTACTATGCTCAAAACAGAGACAGAGAATATTGGCAAGTTGTTTGAAAAAACGATGATGCGGAAGTTCGGGCCGGAGAATTTGAGCGAGCATTTTCTTAGTTTTAATACTATTTGCGATGCGACTCAGGAACGGCAAGATGCTATGTTGAGTTTGGTTGAGGAAAAGTTGGATTTGATGCTGGTGATTGGTGGTTTTAATTCTTCTAATACTACGCATTTGCAGGAAATTGCGATCGACAAAACTGTTCCTTCTTATCACATTGATTGTGCGGAGCGCATTTTACCGGGAAATCGGATCGAACACAAGCCTTTGGGGGGAGATTTGGTAGTAACTGAAGGTTGGCTACCGGATGGTAAAATTGTAGTCGGCGTGACTTCGGGTGCTTCTACGCCTGATAGGGTTGTGGAAGATGCGATCGATCGCATTTTCGCGATGAAAGCGGCTGCGATTGTGTAATTATATTGTTTCGGGTGCGATTCGTTTAGCCGAGTGCGACCTGATAAGGTTGTTTAGTATGGGAAGCCCACTTCCCTAGCGGATTCACACCCGCTACTCCCACGTAAAAAACTTCAATTGAAGTCCGGTCATGCCTCAACTAAGCAGTCAACAACCCGGTACGGATCGGAGTGTGCGATTCGTTTAACCTAAAGTAAGTTAAAAAGCTTGCGATACGGTTAGCGCAGTTGATGAGACTGGTGACATTTGAAGGTGAACCGCCATGCGGTAAGTCCTTCCCTCCAAGTGTAGCAGTGAAAGCATATCCCCTAGTTTACCGGGTGGCAACCAATAGGCTAAAGCGGGGTAGCCCTGTCAAAGTGTTCTTGATTCAGGCATTCTTGGTGAATCTTGAACGGCAACGGTCGCTGGCGACAAGCTTGGCAACCTTACGAATAAACTTAGATCGGCGACTGTTGCTGTTCTCTTCGACTTGCGGGTATCGGTATAATGGTTGAAACCTTGTAGGACTAGCATACAAGCTATTGGCTCACCCCATCTTGCAGTATTTAGGAGAAACTGCTGCCTCTATGACTGATGTGATGCAATTTCTGGGAGATAGTCCACCAAAGTTACTAACTCCTTATCAAATCAGAATCATTGATGGCAACTGTTTAGGTGCGGGGTAGTAATAAATATGTAGTGATTAGATATTTATTGGCTCAAAACATAGTTGTAATGATGGATAAAATACCAAATAGCACCAATATGGTTTTCTAACTTTTTAGAAAATGAAAGAGTTTTTCTTACTAGACGAGAAACACGTTGGCGCAAAGTAGTATTAAATCTTTCAATGTGATTAGTTTTTCCACTGTCTTTCCCAACTGGCTGATGGCGTAGCGAAGGAAAAATACAAGCATATGCAGCCCAAAAATCTGTATAGCAAACAGCACATTGTCGATATACAGAAGGTAGAGAATTCCATAATTGTTTGGATCCTTCTTCGCTACGATCACCAATATAAACACCAATAATTTCTCTGGTCTCTCTATCCATTGCGGCGCCACACCCATTGCTTATTTTCTTGGCAATCTACAAATGGCCACAGTTCATCACATTCAACATTCAATCTGACTTTTTTTAGGTTTAACCTTTACTCTGCGTTCGAGTGAGGCATATTTATTATTTACGTAATCCTGTAACCATTTTTGAGAAACACCCGTGCTTCTAGCTATACCAGCCAAAGAAATCTTCTCCAAAAGAAGTCGATCGATTAAATGTTTTGTTGCTGAGCTAATTACCATGAAAATGTGGAATCCTCGATTCACGCGAGGAGTCATCCCACACTAATCGAAGCGACAAGCGTGTGGGGATTCCCGTCTGACTAGCTAAACTCCAAGGGGTAATATATACTTGGATGCGAACCTGCTAACCTGAAATTTTTAATTTTAGATATCAAAGAACTGACTGATGGATTTAGACCAACAGATTCAAGCATTGATCGAAAAAGCTCCGCCCGACGGTTCGACGCCACAAATCTTAAAGGCGATCGCCCCGGCCCTGGTGTTAATTGCCCAACAGCTACAGCACCTTGAATACTCGATCCTGCAAGCGGTAGACCAAAGTTGGGCGATCGTGGTTTTGAGCAATCTCAAGCAACCGGGACGGGAGAAGAGGGTGATTTATGCTTGGAGCAGTATTAAAGATGCGTCGCAGGCTGCTGCTGCTGGGGGCGATCGCCTCAGACCGGTGCTTTTGCCTGTCACTCACATTTTATTTCAGATGATAGCTCTCGAAGGTCTTGACAGCATTGTTTTTTTTGAAAGTCCCGGAAATCAGGAAGTCGGGACGGAAATCCCTCGCGAGCAAGTACAGAGTTTAATTAACGTTTACTTGCAACAGTATCGATCGGCTCCACCGCCGGATCTTGCCTAAACAAATCTATTTTCTATTGATTGGTAACAGGGCATTAGGCATGGGGAATTCCCCATTACCAATTCCCCATTACCAATAAAGTGTAACTTTTTCACCTCTAATAAAGTCTACTCAAAACGTACTCAGCCAAATCAATCAAAGCTTGACGGGACTCTGAATGGGGCAGCGCAGCTAAGTATTCGACTGCTTTCTGTGCGTGGTTTGTGGCTAGTTCTCGCGATCGCTCTATGCCTCTAGAATCTTCTACCAGTGCCAGGGCCTGCTCTATATCTCCTTCTTGGGCAAATTCGCGTTCTATGAGAACTTCCAAGTAAGGTTTTTCTTCTAGGGCAAATAGTGCGGGTGCTGTCAGATTACCGCTTCTGAGATCCGAGCCTGCAGGTTTCCCCAAAGTTTCCGTTGAAGCGGTGAAATCTAATATATCATCTACTATTTGGAATGCCAAACCAATGTTGCGACCGTAGTTGTACAAATCGTCTGCTATGGACGCTGAAACCTCGCTCAAACAGCCCGCTGCTTTGGAACTGTTGGCAATTAAAGACGCTGTTTTGTAATAACTTTTTTCGAGGTACGCTTCGATCGACAAGCTGGTGTCAAATCCATTGAGTCCCTGTTGAATTTCCCCCTCAGCTAAATCCATAATCACTTCTGAAAGCAGTTTGACTACTGGCAGGTTGTCGAGATTTGCCAAATGCCAGGAAGATTGAGCAAACAGAAAGTCTCCCGCCAATACTGCCACTCGGTTGTTAAACCGACTGTGAACCGTCGGCACTCCCCGTCGCAAATCCGACTCGTCCACCACGTCGTCGTGGACTAGACTAGCTGTGTGGATCATTTCCGTGATTTCAGCGAGGCGGCGGTGTTTTTCCGTGATTTCCCGATCGGGCATAGTCGCCTTGGCCATCAACAGAACGATTGCGGGTCTCACTCGTTTTCCCTTTGTGCCGAATAAGTATTCTGCAGCCGCGTACAAGATGGGATGACGGGCACCCACTAACTGTTTTAAGTTTTCTGTCAACAGTCGCAGGTCTTCTTCAACCGAGGAAAATAGGAGAGTGCTAGAGATCATGGATACGCCGACTCAAGCCGTAAAGTAACAAAATTTTACATATCATATCTTTATTTTAAGGTAATTCTCTGCAATAGAAAAGAAAAATCTAGGATATCTGCAGTTATTTGTCATCTACCACCCGATGGGTGTCACCCGTCTGCCAGAGGCGAGTAGCCGGCTGCCAGAGGGGTTGCCCCTATTGTATCGAATTGTTAAGGACCTTGCCAAAAATTCTCTAAATCCCAGAAACCCTGTGTTATTATGGGTATTAAGGATTTAAACAATTCTATACATTAAGTGCAGCCAGACGGGCAGGTAGCTATTAGGTGCCTGTAAAAGTTTCGTAGAGCCAGCCTTGTTAGTCGATCGCAGCCAAAATTTCTGGTACAGATTTTTAGTTCCTCGCGGCTAAAAGTTTTCAGAAGTTAAGAGTAGCGCATCTTATGTGCACGGTAGCTCAAAGCAGCTAAAGTGGATGGTTTTAGGCTGTTTAAGCATCTGTAAAGCAGTAAATCATTATTGATGACCGGGAACGCCTAAATGTTCCCGCAGGCTTGATCTGGAAAAACAGCCTTCAGAACCAAGGCATGGTCTTGCGTGCTGACTTAATGTAGTAGGTCTTGAACTTGTCCTGCTCCTCCTCGTCCTTGACTTTTGGTTCTAATTATGATTTATCGCGATATTCCTCTAATTATTCCCATTCTGGCCGCCGGCTATGTAATGACTATTTATGTAGTGCTGATGTTGGCCCAACGCAGCGCTAAAATAACTCGATTGGGCGAGTAGTGCACTGCTGGGCAGCCGAAGTCGGCAGCAGCGCCCTCGCTTCACCCTTGAGAATTCGGAATACTCAATAATAACCCTGCCTTGAATGCTTGCGCGCAAAGGCAGGGTTATTATTTACAATTGCGGACACCGTGATTTTCTGGGCTGCTAGTTCCTGCAACACATAGCTACAGTTATCGATGTTCAATGCCAACAGCCTCTGAGGCAGGATATTATAAGTAGCAGCTTGTATCGCTAACGACAAGTTTCATGTCAGGGAAACTCTGCCAATGTTCCGAAAAAGCTATTAATTTTTTGTCAAAAACGCTGATTTTGAAGTTGTCTGCTATGAGCAAAAGCTCGCAATTTTTCTATTTTTTATGGCAATAACTTACAGAAATCAAACACTAATTTTATTAATCGATAAACCTGCTTACTCAACATAAATAATCCATACAATTGTACTGCAATCACATATTTCATCAAAGGGTAATTAAATGGCTGATACAGGCAGAGAGTCTCTGTCATTTATTCACAAATTCTCAAAAAAGAAAATCTAGATAGAGCCAAAAAAGTAAGTTTTAACTTTTAAAATATTCTCGATATAACTGTCTGGTATAAAACTAATTGCCAATATTACCGATCTATTAAAACTCTATTAATTTTTGATTGAAAAAACTCAAGCACAGAAGAGTAGAAGTGGTCAGAAATCATCCAGATCCACTGCCTAAATTTTTGTCGGAGGCAGACGAACTAAAACAAGTTTCGATAAATCTGATGCACAATGGTTTACAAGCGATAGATAATTGCCTAATTTTAAAATTAGAGGTGAGAGAAGAAAATCAGAGCCTGCTCGTCAGTGGCAACTGAATTACTTGGTAATTTTGCCACGAATATGTGATCCGTTGTTTACCACAAAACCCGCCGACGAAGGCAGCGGGTTGGAACTGGGGATTGTTAAAAAAAGTGTGGAAAAACATTTAGCTAAAATAGAAGTAACATCAGTTATCGGCTAAAGGACGTGTATCGTGCCAATTCATATCGCCGTTTAGCGCGATCGCACTAAAAATCATACCAATACGGGACTAAAATGCAACTTTAGACCGATGTCAATTCTCTATTGCTGTGAGGATACCGCGACTGTAAAATCTGAAATCTAAAATGGTATTAAGTGGCGGTTCCCCCTGCATCTATCCCCCTTGATTTGCCCATGTCAACAACAGTTTCTGATACCCAAAGCTTGCTAGAACAGGCGATCGACCCCAAACCGCCGGTGCTGCCTCCAGACACACCCTTGAAAGTCGCAATTGCTGCCATGACTCAGGCGAGTGCCAGTTGTATTTTAATCGCGTTTGAGCAGCAATTGCTCGGAATTTTTACAGAACGTGATGTTGTGAAAATAACTGCTAGCGAAATACCGCTAGCAGGGGTGGCAATTTCTGAGGTGATGACTGAAAACCCGATCGCCCTGAACCTCGATAAAGCGGGGAATATCTTCAAGGTATTGAGCATATTGCGATCGAAAAGAATCCGTCATTTACCCCTCCTAGACGAAGGTGGGAACTTGCTAGGCGCTATCACCTGCGAAAGCATCCGTAAAATCCTCAAACCGGCCGACTTGCTAAAAATGTGGCGCGCCGAAGAAATTATGACTAGACAATTAACAGTTACCTCAAGCAGCGCCTCAGTTTTAGAAGTCGCAAAACAGATGAGAACCCAGCGAAAAAGCTGCATAGTCATTTGCACTGACAGCGACAACAAAAATCAGAAACCTGTGGGCATAATTACAGAACGCGATATTGTTAAATTTCAAGCTTCTGGACTAGATTTCGCAGGTACTCCCGTCACCGCCGCGATGAGTTTTCCGCTGATACCGTTGCAAGTAAAAGCCACCTTGTGGCAGGCTCACCAGTTAATGCAGCAGCACGGCATCCGGCGCTTGGTGGTGGTGGACGAGGAAGGATATTTAGCCGGAATTGTGACTGAAATTAGCCTGCTGCAGGCCTTAGATCCGGTAGAAATGCACGCAAATGTTGAGCTTTTGCAGGAAACAGTTGCCGACAAAATTCAGGAGTTGAACAAAATGAACGAAGAATTGCAAAAAGAAGCGTTGCGGAGAACAGAAGTAGAAGAAAAATTGCGAATATTAAATGATAATTTGGAAGAACAAATAAAACAGCGAACTTTAGAATTAATTAATGCCAACAGTCAGTTAAAAAAGGAAATACAAGACCGCACCACCGCTGAAGCTGAAGTTCGCCGCCTGAACACAGAACTCGAACAGCGGGTTCTAGATCGCACCGTTCAACTAGCAGCCAGTAACGAAGAATTGCAGCAACAAATTAGCGATCGCAAATTGCTCGAAGAAAAATTGCACTTTTCTGAAAGGAAAGTACGCGCAGTTTTTGAAGCGATGACAGACATCGTTCTCGTGCTAGACAGTGAGCGGAACATAGAAGTTTTGCCTACGAATGTGGCAGCGGTTTTTGAACCGGATTGCGATATAGTCAGCTTGACCATCGAACATTTTTTTGACGACGACAACCCGGATGACTGGTGGATTTTAGTTCAGCAAGTGTTAGAAACACAACAAACTATCAATTTCGACTACAGCTTAACAGTTTGCGGTCGCAAAATTTGGTTTTCAGCCTGTATTTCTCTATTTTCAAAAGATGCAGTCATTTGGGTTGCCCGCAATATCAACGACCGCAAAATAGCCGAGTCAGCGCTGTGCCAAAAAAATGCTGAATTATCTCATACCTTAGAAGAACTGAAGCGAACTCAAAAAGAACTTATTCAATCAGAAAAAATGGCAGCCCTCGGACAGTTAATTGCCGGAGTTGCTCATGAAATCAATTCTCCTTTAGGGGCGATTCGCTCTTCTGTGCAGAACATCGCCGACTTCTGGACGGAACAGTTGCAGCAGTTGCCGATATTTTTTCAACAACTATCCCCGGAAAGGCGGCACGATTTCTTTGCTTTACTACACAAGTCCAGCCAAGAAACAGATACATTATCTAGTAAAGAAAAACGTCAGTTAAAAAAAGTTTTGCAGGGGCAATTAGAATCAGAAAACATTGACGACGCCGCTAGCCTTGCCTGTACTTTATTAGACATCGGTATCGGCAATAATGTAGAACCTTTTTTACCTTTGTTGAAAGACAGCCAAAGTCAAAACATTGTACAAATCGCCTACCAATTTGCTACGGTACTAAAAAGCACAAAAAATATTGCTACTGCCACGGATAGGGCAGCCAAAATCGTTTTTGCTTTAAAAAGCTACTCTCGTTACGACCAGTCGGGTTCCAAAGTAATCGCTAATATTACCGACGGTATTGATACTGTTTTAACGCTTTACCACTACCAAATTAAACACGGTGTGGAAGTAGTCAGAAACTATGGTACTAATTTGCCCTCTGTGCTATGCTATCCTGATGAACTCAGTCAAGTTTGGACAAATTTAGTTCACAATGCTTTACAAGCGATGGGTAACAAAGGCGTGTTAAAAATTGATGTCAAACACCAAGCGAACGCAATATCAGTCAGTATTACCGACAGTGGCCCCGGCATTCCCCCAGAAATTATGCCGAGAATTTTTGAGCCGTTTTTTACAACTAAACCTCCAGGGGAAGGCAGTGGTTTGGGATTAGATATAGTTCAAAAAATTCTGGAGAAACATCAAGGTGGACTGCAAGTAGAAAGCGTGCCTGGTAAAACAAAATTTACTATATCCTTGCCCATAGGAATCCCTTGATAGCAATACAACAAACAGGGAAATTACCAAATTTTACAATTTTAATTGAAGTAAAATTTTATGTCTAAACCAGTAATTTTGTGCGTTGACGATGAAGTTGTGGTCTTAAATAGTTTGAAAATTCAACTGAAAAAAGAATTTGGGGATGCTTACCTCTATGAAGTAGCAGAAAATGCAGATGAAGCTCTGGAAATTATGGAGGAAATTCAAAAAGAAGATGGAAGTGATATTTTAGTCATAGTATCTGACTGGTTAATGCCAGGGATTAAAGGAGATGATTTTTTGATTATGGTTCACCAAAAATATCCTAAAATTGTGAAAGTTATGCTGACAGGGCAAGCAGACGAAGTAGCAATATCACGGGTGAAAGAGCAAGCAAACTTGCACCGTTGTTTGTACAAGCCGTGGGAGCGCAAAGAATTAGTAGAAACAATAAAATCTGGCTTGACAAAAATATGAACAATAAACCTGTGATTATTTGTGTGGATGACGAACCGATAATTCTTGAAAGTTTGAAAATTGAGTTAAAAAAAACCCTGGGGGAAGAACACTTATTAGAAACCGCTGAAGGTGGCGAAGATGCTTTAGAGTTAATCGAGGAATTACTCGCAGAGGGTTGCGAAATCGTAGCAGTAATTTCCGACTATCTGATGCCGAATATCAAAGGGGACGAATTGCTGAAGCAGATTCACGTAATTTCGCCAAAAACTATCAAAATCATGCTAACGGGGCAAGCAGACCTAGAAGCAGTGGCGAATACTATTAAATATGCTAAATTGTACCGATACATATCGAAACCTTGGCAGTCGGAAGATTTGAAGTTGACGGTAAAAGAAGCGATTAACAGCTATTTTAGGGAGAAACAATTAGCGCAACAAAATTCTCAGCTCCAAAAGCTAAATCAAGAATTGGAAACTTTGGTCGAGGAGCGGACTGCACAACTGCGATTGTCTGAAGAAAAGTTTGCTAAAGCTTTTCGTTCTTCTCCCAACCCGATTACTATTACCAGATTTAATGACGGTCGTTATTTAGAAATTAATGAGGCTTTTTGTCAGACTATTGGTTATTCGGCTGCTGAAATTATCGATCGCACGGCGCTTGACTTGAATCTTTGGGAAAATATACAAGCCCGCACCGAGTTGTTTAAACTGTTAGATGAAAAACAAATTATTCTGAATTACGAATTTAATTTTCGCACTAAAACAGGGGAAGTTAGAACGGGGCTGCTGTCAGCAGAAATCATTGAGATTCATGGGGAAACCTGCGTAATTTCTGTGATTCAAGATATTAGCGATCGCAAATTAGCAGAAGAAAAACTCCGAGCTGTAGCGGCTTCTTTAGCAGCAGCGCAAAGAATTGCCCGTGTCGGTAATTGGGAATGCGATTTATCGGCCAACACAACTACTTGGTCGGAAGAATTATCTCGGATTTTTGGGATCGCTCCAACCGAGCCTGCGCCAACACTAACTGAGTTTTTGCAATACGTGCATCCCGACGATCGACAAAAGTGGCAAACAACGATCGACACTGCGATTGCTAGCGGGCAATCTTACACTTTGGAATATCGAATTCTGCGCCCGGAACAGAAAATTGTTGCGGATAATTCTCCGTCACAAATAAGTGAAGCCGGCTTCATCCGCTACATCGAAGCCAGAGGAGAAGTAGTTGTCAACCAACAAGGGCAAGTGACAAAACTATTCACAACTTTGATGGACATTACTCCACGCAAGCTAGCAGAAATAGCCCTAGCAGAGAGCGAAGAAAAATACCGTCATTTAGTTGAAACTTCCCAAGATGTTATCTGGTCTTGCAATGCTCAAGGACACATTACTTTTGTCAACCAAGCAGTTAAACAAATATACGGTTACGAGCCTGAAGAAATGCTAGGCTGTTCTTTTAGCGATTTCTTAGCCCCAGGAGAAATAGACTGGAAATGGGAACTTCAGCAGCGCTTGCTGACAGGAAAGACTGTGTTTCAGTACGAAAATATAGTATTAGGAAAAGATGGCAGAAAGATTGATATAAATACCAAGGCGATCGCGCGCATGGACGCAGAAGGAAACATCATCGGCACAACAGGGACTGCTAGCGATATTACCGAACGCAAACAAGCTGAAATAGTCCTGCAAAAAGCCAAAGAAGAAGCCGACAGAGCGAACAGGGCAAAAAGCGAATTTCTCTCGAATATGAGCCACGAATTGCGAACTCCCCTCAACGCAATTCTCGGTTTCAGTCAACTGCTGGCCCGCGACCCAGACCTCGATGCCGACCAACAGCAATACTTAGGAATTATTACCCAGAGCGGGGAACATTTGCTTGTTCTGATTAACAATATTCTGCAAATGTCAAAAATTGAAGTCGGGCTGGTGACACTTAATAATAGCACCTTCGACTTGCACAAAATGCTAATAAATACTGAAAATATGCTGAAGCTGCAAGCCGAAAAAAAGGGGTTGCAGTTAATTTTTGATTGTTCGCCAGCTCTCCCTCAATATATAGAAACTGACGAAAGCAAGTTGCGACAGGTTTTGATAAATGTAGTGGGAAATGCTATTAAATTCACGGCAGAAGGTGGTGTTAACTTGAGAATCAAACATGAGTTGTTAAAAACTAAAAAGGAGGGAGAGATTCAACCAATTGACAGTTGCTGTTTGCTATTTGAAGTGGAAGACACTGGTGCTGGAATTTCGGCGGCAGAAATGGAGAATTTGTTTAAACCTTTCGCGCAAACAGAAAGCGGTAAAAAAGCTCAAGAAGGAACCGGTTTGGGCTTGCCAATCAGCCAGCAGTTCGTTAAGTTAATGGGAGGGAAGATGACGGTAACAAGCACCCTCGGTCGGGGCAGCATTTTTAGATTTGATGTTAAAGTTTCGCTCCCTAATGCAGTGGAAATGCAGGTGGCTCAAACAGCTCGCCGAGTTGTGGGTCTCGAACCCGGACAGCCAGAATACCGGATTTTAGCTGTTGACGATCGCCTGGAAAGCCGCTTGCTGTTGGTTAGAATGTTGACATCGCTCGGCTTTGCGGTGCAGGAAGCTGAAAATGGCGTTCAAGCTGTGGAAATGTGGTCGAGTTGGGAACCTCATTTGATTTGGATGGATATGCGGATGCCGGTGATGGACGGTTACGAAGCTACTAAACAGATTAAAGCGCATTTGAAAGGTCAAGCAACGGTGATTATTGCTCTGACTGCAAGTGCTTTTGATGAGGAGCGATCGGTGATTTTGTCTGCTGGTTGCGATGATTTTGTAGCGAAGCCTTTTCGGGAGCAAGTGATTCTGGAAAAGATGGCTAAGTATCTGGGAGTCCGCTATATTTACGATCGAGAAGCTTCGCTAAGTTCTGATGCTGCGGTGTCTGCCGAGGTTTCCACGGCAACTGAAACGGCTGATTTGGCTTTTACGCTGAATACTTCATTTTTGGAAGCTATGCCTGCTGAATGGGTTGATGAATTGTATTCTGCGGCGGATGCGGTTGATAACGAGGAGATTTTTCGGCTGTTGTTGTCAATTCCTCCTATTAATGCTAGTTTCCGCAGCGCGCTCGCCGATTTGGCGAATAACTTCCGGTGCGATCGAATTATCGATTTGATTGAGGAGTTTAGAAATTGTTGAAGCATGAGAGAAGAAGGGATAATAGAGGCAGGTTCAGGATTATTGATCGTGTAGGTCGATCGCCTATTTGTAAACTCGCCTGCGGGCGATCGACTAATTTACTTGTAGCCCAGCTCCACACCCTGCTAATCATCAGTCATTCCCAATTCTTTAATGTCAAATCTAAAATCTTAACTAGGATAAGTTCTGTAAATATAAAAGGAGTTGATTGAGGAGTGAGTGCTACAATGAGTATTTAACCAGTTTTCCTAAATTCAATAATTCTTAAATTAACAAAAAATAGCGAGCGATGATCCACAATCAAATAGAAGAAAATAAAGGCAACATATTAATTGTTGACGATACTCCAGAAAATTTGCAAGTTTTATCAGCAACGCTGTCCGATCGAGGCTACAAAGTCCGCGGCGTAATTAACGGAAAAATGGCAATCAGAGCCGCGCGGTCTGGTTCTCCCGATTTGATTTTGCTCGACATCAAAATGCCGGAAATGGATGGCTACGAAGTCTGCACCCAGCTCAAGGAAGATCCGAAGACCTCGGAAATTCCCGTTATTTTTATCAGCGCTTTAGATGAAGTATTGGACAAACTAACCGCCTTTCAAGTTGGAGGGGTAGATTATGTCACAAAACCGTTTCATGTAGCAGAAGTTTTAGCGCGAATCGAACACCAACTGACTATCAAAAGACTGAAAAAACAATTGCTCGATCGCAATGCCGAACTGCAAGAAGAAATAATAGAACGCAAAAAAGCCGAAGAAGCAGCCGCCGCTGCATCCCTCGCAAAAAGTCAATTCGTTGCCAACATGAGCCACGAATTGCGGACTCCCCTGAACGCCATCCTGGGTTTTACCCAAGTCATGAGCCGCGACTCTTTGCTCAGCCACGAAAATCTCGAAAATCTCCGAATTATTAACCGCAGCGGTCAACATTTGCTAGAACTAATTAACGATGTTTTAGACTTGTCGAAAATAGAAGCAGGGATAATTGGCTTAGATGAACGCAGCTTTGACCTTTATCAACTCCTCGATACTCTCGAAGAAATGTTTCAAATTAAAGCTGAAACAAAAAAAATGCAACTGAGATTTTTCGTCGATGCTAATGTTCCCCAATATATAAAAACTGACGAAAAAAAGCTGCGCGTTTGCTTAATTAACCTGCTGGGAAATGCCATGAAATTTACTCGCGACGGGGGCCGCATTTGGCTGCGCGTGAGCGTGGAAAGCAACCAGCAACAGCCGGCAGAATCTGAAAGTCGTCTTAACTATACCTTCGTCGATCCATTGTTAATTTTGTTTGAAGTTGAAGACACTGGAATTGGCATATCAGCAGCAGAAATTGATACTTTATTCGATGCTTTCGTGCAAACACAAGCGGGGAGAAAAGCGGCTGATGGTACGGGGTTGGGTTTGACAATTACTAAAAAATACGTGCAGATAATGGGCGGGGATATTTGGGTAAAAAGTGTTTTAGGTGAGGGAACCAGTTTTAAATTTAATATCCGAGTAGTTGCCGCTATTTCGTCTGAAATAACAGTGGCGACTTTGCAGCGGGCGATCGGACTAGAAGCAGATCAACCGGTTTATCGGATTTTAGCGGTTGACGACAATCAAGAAAATCGGCTGCTGCTGGTTAAAATGTTGCAACCAATTGGTTTTGAAGTCCGAGAAGCGGAAAATGGCTACCAAGCGGTTGAACTTTGGGAAAGTTGGCAGCCTCATTTAATTTGGCTGGATACGCGAATGCCAGTAATGGACGGTTTTGAAGCTGTCCGACAAATTAGAGCCAAAGAGAAAGAAACTCAGTGGCGAACTGTAATTATTGCTCTGACTGCGAGCACTTTTGAGGAAAAAAAAGGCGAAATTATCGCCGCAGGTTGCGACGATTTTGTGCGGAAACCTTTTCAAGAACAAATCCTTTTTGATAAGATGGCTTGCTACTTGGGAGTCCGCTATCTTTATCAAGACTTGCCCCGACTCCCAGTCGGGGCTTTGCGGCGTTATTGTGTGAGCGAAAAACCCGATTCATTTTTCGGAGGGCTGCTGGCTCAAATGCCTCAAAGCTGGGTGCAGGAACTCTACGACGCAGCTAGTGATGTTAATGAAGAGCTGGCCATTCAACTTGTCGATCGCATCTGGGAAAGTCATCCAACTTTAGCTGAGGCTTTAAAAGATTTGCTTGCCGATTACCGACTCGACAAGATAATGGATTTAACTCAATCGAGTTTAAAATAAATGGATAATAGCGAAATTAAAGTATTGGTGGTTGATGACCAACCGAGCAATCTGCGGTTCTTATCCAAACTGCTAACATCCCAGAGGTATCAAGTTTACCGAGCTATTTCCGGTCAACTGGCGTTGAATGTTGCGATCGCCCATCGCCCGGATTTAATTTTGCTCGACATTAGAATGCCGGAAATGAACGGTTATGAAGTTTGTCGGAGACTGAAAGCGACACCAGAAACTGAACAAATTCCGGTAATTTTTTTAAGCGTATTAGATGAAATGAACGATAAATTACAAGCTTTTCGAGTAGGGGGCGCCGACTATATTACTAAACCATTTCAAGTAGAAGAAGTTTTAGCGCGCATCGACAAGCAAGTCCGCTTGCAAAAACTGCAACAGCAATTAAAAGAACAAAATTATCAACTGCAACAGTCGCAGTCGCTGCTTGCTAGCATATTAAATAGTTCCTTAGACTGTATGGTGGCTTATTCTGCTGTCCGCAACAGTGAGGGAAATATTGTAGATTTCCAGTGGCTCTTGATCAACCCTGCTGCCGAAAAATTTTATGGTTTGCTATTAAATGAGATAGTTGGCAAGAATTTTTTAGCCAAAGTTTCCCAATTTAGCAATAACAGGTTATTTGATTTGTATGTTTCTGTAGTAGAAACAGGAGAAACTGTAGATCGAGAATTTTATTACGAACAGGAGGGAGATACAATTGTTTGGCTGCACATTGTGGCGGTCAAATTAAACGATGGTCTGGCTGTAACATTTCGTAACATTACGGATCGCAAACGAGCAGAAATTGCCCTGCGAGACAGCGAAGAACGCTTCCGCGCGATATTCGAGCAAGCTGCGGTCGGCATAGCTAAAACAGCGCTTTGCGGTAAATTTATGCGGGTAAATCCCGGCTTTTGTCAAATTGTCCGCTATGCACAATCTGAATTGTTACAGCAAAATTGGGAGGCAATTACTCACCCAGATGATAGAGAAGCGGACAGAGAATACCTGGGGTCGCTGTTATCTGGGAAGATTCAAACTTTTTCTGTGGAGAAGCGTTTGCTATGCAAAGATGAGGCCGTGCGCTGGGCAAATGTTACTGTTTCGGCACTGCGCGATGTGAACGGGAAGCTGCAGTATTTGATTTGTGCGATTGAAGATATTTCCGAACGCAAGCTGGTACAAGAATTGCTGCAAGAGAGTTTAGACACTCAAACCCGCTACGCTCAAGAATTAACTCGTTCTAATGCCGAACTAGAACAGTTTGCTTACGTGGCTTCTCACGATTTGCAAGCGCCTTTGAGTACGATTGCTGGCTACGCTAAACTATTAGAAAAACGCTTGCCCAACCAACTCGATTCCCGAGGTAATAAATTTATCCGCAATATAGTTCATTCTTGCGAGCGGATGCAGGCGCTGATTGATGACTTGCTGGAGTATTCGCGGGTAGGTCGCAGTCAGAAACCTTTTGAGATGATAGATTGCAATCTGGTTTTTGAGGATGCTTGTGCTAATTTGCATTTGGCAATACGCGAGAATCAAGCTTCAGTTACTAAGGGGAATTTGCCAAGGGTAAAAGGTGACTGTTTTCAAATGCTGCAACTGTTTCAAAATTTAATTGGTAACGCGATTAAGTACCGCAGCAGTGAGGCGCCGGTGGTGCAGGTGGACGCTTCGCATCAGGGGGATAGCTGGGTGTTTTCAGTGCAGGATAATGGTATTGGGATTGCCTCACAGTATCATCCGCGAATTTTTCAGATTTTTCAGCGCTTGCACACCCAAAAACAGTATTCGGGAACTGGTATCGGTTTAGCGATTTGTCAAAGAATTGTCGAGCGGCATGGCGGTAGCCTGTGGGTAGAATCCGAACCCAATCGAGGCTCGACTTTTTATTTTTCTCTTCCTATATCAAAGTGAAGTCAGCAGTCCGCCTCCAGCAGTCAATCGATTTTAGATTTTAGATTTTAGATTTTAGATTTTAAATTTGAAGAAAGCGACCTCACTGATAAATCCGGGGGCTGGCGATCGGGATTCGGAGCTTTTTTCTCGCTCCACGGATGAATCCGGGGGCTGGTCACCAAATTGCTTGATTGTCACCCGTCCTTTACTTAAGCTTTTAATATCTTTATCTTTTCTTTACAAAAATGCTTATAAAGTGTAGCATATTCACTGATGACATCGAGCTATAAATCTATCAATATAAATCTATTAGCTCTATCCTTATACAACTTACAAATCAGCCGTGCGCGCAAGACTTGTTAATTTTTTTCAACTGTATCCAGAGCATCTTGCTTTGGGATGCAGTAGTTTCCATAGTAGTTCGCGGAGAAGGATTTGTGATGTGTTTGCAGTTGGCAGGTTCTCGGACAGACTGTCAAGTGAAACAAGCATGATTCGCAAACCTTTGCAAATGGAGACAAACGGTAAGTTACTCGAACACAATTTCAGTGTTCTCAGTCATATTTACCGGATGATGGCAAGAGATGCTTTGCAGGTACTCAGACACGGCTCAAAGTCCCTCGACCACACAAAAGACGTTTGTAGTGAGACAAAGCCGTGAATTATCAAAAGAAAAAATTTACTCTTTTAATAGCAAACGATGACGAGGCTACGCGCTTTTTGATGGAGGAAGCACTGGGAGAAGTTGGATTAGCAATCACGAGCGAATTTGTGGAAAATGGAGAACAAGTTCTAGACTACTTGTACCGTCGCGGTCAATATGTTGGTAGCAGCAATTGGCATCAGCCAGACTTGATTCTTTTGGATCTGAATATGCCGAGGCTGGACGGGCGAGAAACACTAACTTCGATCAGAGCTGACCCCCATTTGCAACAAATTCCGGTTGTAATACTCACAACTTCCCACCGCAGAGGAGATATCTTGCTTTGCTACCGCTTGGGAGCCAATTCCTTCATATCCAAACCAGTAACTTTTGAAGGATTGCTGGAAGTAATGAAGACTTTATGTGAGTATTGGTTTGAGCTCGTTTCACTCCCACCGGATATGTAAGCTTTAATGGAGCGCTAAATGCCTAGTTTGAGTGTATAGTGAATTTGATAAGCGGAAATATTTGCCGATCGCAAGTATCGCTCTCAAAACAAAAAAGTTGCCTTCGACTCGCTCCGAACGCTATAGTTGTGTTAACAAGTCACCAATGTCTGAAAATTTTGTTGGTTGAGGATGACCTCGGAGAGCCGACAATGATCGAAGACCTTCTAGGGTCATTCAGCGAGTCTCTCTTTCTGCTCCAAACTGTTAAGTCTGTGGAGAGAGGAGTCGGGTGTCTGGAAGTAGAAAAGTTTGACGCCGTACTATTAGATTTGTCAGTGGCAGACAGCTTGAGGGGAAGCGAGGCGATCGCAGTTTTGAAAGGGGGATGGCCCACATTGCCAATTGTGGTGCTGACAGATATCAGCGATGAAAATATTGCCCGGTCAGTATTGCGCTGGGGCGCTCAAGATTGTTTGGTAAAGGGAAGATTTCACCGAACTCTGCTGGTGCGGGCAATCCATTACGCGATCGAACGCCAGCAAATCGAAGAACAATTGCGACAGCAGGCTCTGCGACAGCGGCTGTTGGGCAAAATGATCGAACATATTCGATCGTCAATAGATCCAGCAAGCATTCTCCAAAGTACAGTCGCAGAAGTGCGCCAATTTCTCAAAACAGACCGCGTTTTAATTTATCGCTGTCAGGATTGGGTGTCTGAATTGGACGGGGAAGACCAAAAAGGTGCGATCGTCGCAGGTGACGGTTTGCCATTCGGTTATATTGAAAACCAAAATATTAGTGCTGCTTTGGCGGTGTCATGCTTTGTTTTAGTCGAATCCCAGTCGGTACAAGCAATAGCAGATGTCCGCACGGCCCCCTTGGCTGGCAGTTGCAAAGAATTGCTGGCTGATTGTGAAATTGCAGCCGTTATCAGCGTACCAATTTGGCAATCAGGCGACTGGGAAACGGCAAAAGAAACACAAGAAGCCACTGTTTGGGAAGTCGAGAAAAATCAAGATGCAGCGGAAAATTATATCTGGCACCAGGCGAGTGACAAACCGCAGGCGCAGGGGGAAAATTTGCCGAATTCGATCGCAGAAAATGGCAATAGTTTGTGGGGAATGCTGACAGCATACAATTGCAGTGGTGTCAGGGAATGGCAACAGTGGGAAATAGATTTTTTACAGCACTTGGCAAATCAAGTGGCGATCGCGATCGAACAATCTCAACTTTACCGCAAGCTAGCAATAGCCAATCAAAAATTGCAGCAACTGGCAACTACTGACGGACTGACTGGCATTGCCAATCGCCGCCAGTTCGATCGCGTTTTGAGCTTAGAGTGGCGTAGATTGGCAAGAGAGAAACTGCCACTGTCTTTAATTATGTTTGACATCGACTTTTTTAAACTTTACAACGAGTTTTATGGACACCTGGGCGGGGACGATTGTTTGCGCCAAGTTGCCGGGGCGATCGCCAGAGAGGCCAACCGACCTGGGGATTTGACTGCCCGCTACGGTGGCGAAGAATTTGCCCTAGTGCTGCCCAACACCAGCGCCCTAGGGGCAAACGCTGTCGCCCGGAAAATTTGCGACGGCATCGCCTGCTTGAAACTGCCCCACGCGCGATCGTCGATCGGCCCCTACGTTACCCTCAGTTGCGGCATTGCAACAGCGATTCCTTCTGCCCGGGAATCTCCCAACACCCTAATTCGCAGCGCTGACAGAGCCCTTTTTCAAGCCAAAACCGAAGGCAAAAATCGCATTTGTCACGCTAGCAGTAACTCGGAATCTTCCCCGATTGTTATGTAAAATTTGAAGGTAATTGGTAATTAGGATCGCGAATTAAATAACTTATAATTTTCATTGTTATTGTGGGATGGGCCTGAAAGCCCGTCTTTTAAGGACGGGCGGGACGCCCATCCCACTTTCAAGAGTGGAAGTTATTTAATTCTCATTCCTTAGTAAGATCGTGTTTGATTTTTCACTCACAACTCATAACTCATAACTCATATTGTTGACCTTTGCATCAGAATAATAATTTTTTGATTGCACTGCCAGCGGAATGCGATCGAGTGACCAGGAGCAAGGATAATGCTCGCTTGCAGGGTATAATTCCGATGTTACGGTATTTGATATTACGGAGATGTTGCACCATTCTCAATTACTTGTTTAGCAACAGGCTTTCCGGCCTGTGAAGCGAGAAAATTCCTCTTTGTGGAACAGGCCGGAAAGCCTGTTAAGCGAGAATGGTGCAAGATGTGAGATATTACCCATTTTTGCTTCCCAATTTCCAATTACCAATTGCTAATTTACTGCCCCTAATTTGAATTCGTACCAGTTAAATTCGATCGCACTGGAATTTCAATCAAAAACTCCGCTCCCTCACCCGGTGTCGAAATACAGCTCAATCTGCCGCCGTGGCGATCGACTATAATCGAGTGAGAAATCGACAGTCCCAAACCCGTACCCTTGCCCACAGGTTTAGTTGTGAAAAACGGGTCAAACAGCCTCGATCGCACTGACTCCGGTATCCCCCCCCCGTTGTCTGCAATCGATACCGCTACGAAGTCGGCAGCCACCTGATAACTGCGAATAGCGATCGTGCTGGGATGTCGATCGCACTCCTCGATCGAACGCTGCTTGTCCCGTTCTTCCAAAGCATCGATCGCATTAATCAAAATATTCATAAATACCTGATTCAACTCGCCAGGAAAACATTCAATTTGTGGCAATACTTGGTAATCTTTAACTATCTGAATTTCTCCATGACTGCTGTGAGATTTTAACCGATTTTGCAAAATCATCAAAGTGCTATCAATTCCCTCGTGAATGTTAACCGACTTCCCAGCAGATTCGTCCAATCTGGAAAAATTACGCAGCGATTTCACAATCTCGACAATTCGCTCGGTTCCTACTTGCATCGAATTAAACAATTTCGGGAAATCCTCAGCAATATAATCCAAGTCTATTTCATCAATTTTCTCCAATACTCCGGCTGGAGGATGAGGACAGTAATGCTGGTAAAGTTTAATCAATTCCAGCAAATCTAAAGTGTAATTGCGAGCCGGATTGATATTTCCGTGAATAAAGCTAACAGGGTTATTAATTTCGTGAGCAACACCAGCAACTAACTGACCCAAACTCACCATTTTTTCATTTTGAACGAGCTGAGCTTGAGTCGTTCGGAGCTTGTTAATAGCTGCTTCTAACTCTAGCGCTTTTGAACGTTCTCGCGCTTCCGATTCCTGCAAAGCTGACTCGGCTTGTTTGCGATCGGCAATTTCACTTTGTGCTTGCTCAAACAGCATTGATTGCTGGATCGCGATCGCCAACTGCACGCTAATTTGTTTGAGACACTCGACCTCAATTTCCAGCCACTGGCGAGGGCCCGCGCACTCGTGGGCAATCAATAGCCCCCACAACTTCTCGCCTTGCAAAATCGGCACTACCAAATTAGCTCGCACCTGAAATTGACTTAATAAATCAATGTAACACTGGGAAAGACCTGCTTTGTAAATATCATCCACAGCTAGAGGGCGACCGTCTTCGCAAGCAGAAGCATAGCTGTCTTCTAAGCAGGAATCTTTAATAGTTATTCCCTGAATCGACTGCCAATTTTCGCCCACAGACTCGACAGTTATAAAACCGCTCCAATCGGGATTAAAGCGATAAATAACTGTCCGGTCTGTTTGCAAAAACTGCCGTACTTCAGCAACAGCTTTTGTCAAAATTTCTTCTAAATTGAGAGAAAATCGAATGCGCTCCAGCATTTTAACCACCAGGCGTTCGCGCTTTAATTGCTGGCGCAAGATAGCCTCGGCAAGTTTGCGAGCGCTAATATCTTCAATTACAGCAATTACATAGCTAGGTTCCCCAAACTCATCCCGCACTAAAGATACAGTCATATTAGTCCAAACAAATGAACCGTCTTTGCGAACAAAGCGTTTTTCAATAGAATAATTAAAAATTTCTCCAGCTAACAGTCTGTCGCGCGACTCGACATCTGCTGCTACATCTTCTGGGTGATAAATGTCCCCAAAATTTCGCGATCTTAGCTCTAATTCTGAGTAACCTACAATATTGCAAAACCCTTGATTTGCATTCAAAAATTTACCGTCAAGCCACACTTTAACAATGCCAATTGCCGCTTGTTCAAATACAGCTCGAAATCGCTGTTCGCTTTCTTGTAAAGCAATTTCTGCTTTTTTGCGATGGCTAATATCCATTGCCGTGCCACACAGCCGCACCACCTGACCCAACTCATTTTTAACAGCTTTTCCTTTAGCGTTAACGTGCCTAATTTCTCCTGATGGAAAATAGATGCGGTGGTCGATATCGTAAGCTGTTCCTTCAGTCAGTGCTTTTTGTACAACTTCTGCAAACCTTTCTTTGTCATCGGCATGAATTTGCTCTAAAAGTTCTTCCATTGTCGGTGGCAGATTCAATTCTCGACCGTAAACTCGAAACAGTTCTTCCGACCAAGTAATAACTCCTGTCTCCCTATCAAATTCCCAATTGCCGATGCGGGCTATTTTTTGCGCTGCTTGCAACTGTTCGGCAAGTTGTTGCAAAGATGCGATCAACTGCGTTTTTTCGGCTTCTGCTGCAACGCGGGCACTAATATCTTTGTGAGTGCCTGCTATCCGCAGCGGCGTACCCCATTCGTCGTACTCGACCACCTTGCCCATCGCTAGAATCCACTGCCAATTGCCCGCTTTATTGAGCATCCGAAATTCAAATTCATAGATATCAGTCTCACCTTCCAAATAGGAATTCAAACATTCCATTACCTTCACTCTGTCTTCGGGATGCACCAAACTTTCCCAACCTTTGAGGTTATTTTCAATTTCGGTTTCTGCATAGCCTAGCATTGATTTCCAATAAAAGTCGAAATAAGTTTCGCCCGTAGCTATATTCCAATCCCACAGCCCCAAAGAGCTGCCTGAAACCGCCAACTGTAATCGCTCTTGACTGAGTTTTAATGCCGACGCAGTGCGTTTTATTTCTGTGATGTCGGCAATTATGGCTATCATTCCTATCGGTTGCCTAGCGCTATCTTTAATGCAGTTAGCTCGCAAGAAAGTTTCTACAATATCGCCATTTTTACTCTTGATTTCAATTTCATTTTCCCAAGAAAAACCTTTCCGCAGCACCCTAAATAACTTTCTCAAGTCTTGAGATTTGGGGTACATTACTGCTGGGCCGCCGGCATTATTTAGTTCCTCAACTGTATAGCCGTAGCGCTGAATAAATGCTTGATTGTGATAAACGGAATAACCGTCTAAATCTGCGATCGCGATCGCATCGCTAGCGCTGTCTACAGCTTGAGTTATCAGGCACAGAGTCAGTTCGGCTTGTTTGCGATGGGTAATATCAAAAATCGCTCTGTCGAGCCACAAAACCAGCCCTTCTAGATTGTAAGTTGGCCTACCTCTTTCCGACACCCACCGCACCGCTCCGTCATCGCGAACAATGCGGTATTCTAGATTGTACGGCTGTTTCGACTCTACTGCTGCGCTGATTTGTCGATCGACCATTTCCTTGTCTGCCTCGTGGACAATGCTCGCAAAACTCAAGCGGTTGTTGCCAATAAAATCCCCAGCAGGATACCCGCTAATTACCTCAATTTCATCGCTAATAAATACCATCGTCCACTCAGCATCGTACAAGCTGCGACAGATAGCGCCAGGGATATTCTCAACAAGCGAGCGAAATCTAGCTTCGCTATCCCGCAAAGCTGCTTCTGCCTGTTTTAAATCAGTAATATCCAGCACCATTCCTTCCCAAACTATATCCCCTTCCTGCCCTATTTCAGTCGCACAATCAACTCGTTCCGGTCTCGACGAAGCCCCTCGCATCCACTTAAGTTTTCCCGACGGCAGAATCGCCCGCCATTCCTGCTGCCAGGGCTGCATATTGGCCGCAGAAACAGCAATAGATTCTGCCACTTTTTGGCTGTCGTCTGGATGAAGACAACTGAACATAAGTTCGGGATTTTGGTAAATATTTTCTGGTTCCAATTCATATAAATCCCTGCAGCCAGAAGAAATGTAAGAAAAATATATTTTGCCGTCGATTGAAAGCCGAAATTGATAAATTACTCCCGGCAAGTTAGCCGCCAGTTGCTGCAATCTAGTTTCGCTTTCTTCCAGCGCTAATTGTTTGCGCCTATCCTGAGTGATATCTCGAATTATCCCCACGAGAATTTTACTGCAGCCGGTATTTTCAAAGACAGCTTTTTTAATAGACAGAATGTGCTTGGCACCGCTGGCGTCCGTAAATATTTCCTCGCTATCGTTTTCTTCCCCCGTCCTAAACACTTGTTCGTCATTCTGCCAAAAAATATCAGCTTCTTGTTTTGGGAAAAAGTCGTAATCCGACTTGCCCAGCAGTTCCTCGCGCTGCTTGCCGAGCAGCTTGCAAAAAGCATTATTTAACAGTATCCAGCGGTGATCTTCGTCCTTGACAAAAATGGGGTCAGCCAGTGCATCTATCGTATAATTCAAAAACTTTTTACTAGCTTCCAGTTCGGAGAGAGCTATAATTCTCTCAGTAATATCGTGGATACTTCCTGTCGTCCCCTGCACCTCGCCGTTCCCGCCCAACATCAAAAATTCTTGCACTTCCACCCACCGAATTTCGCCATTTTTGGTAAGATATCGAATTTGATAGCAATTGGATGTTTCTTGATTTTCGCTCAGACCTGTCAACGAATTTAAATATTGGTATTGATCCTCAGAATGAATGTAACTCAAACAGGAAGTTCCTAAGCTTTCATCAACGGTAAATCCGCTAATTTCCGTCCAAGCCGGATTGAGAAAAGTCCAATTGCCCGCAGTATTTGTTTCAAAAACAACTTCTTTGATATTGTCAACAACCTGCTGGTATTTTTCTTGACTTTTTTTCCATTCTGCTTGCCGTTTCTGGCGGGCGATCGCGCACTTTAGCGTCCGTACCAGCAGCCGGCTGTCTACCTGTCTTTTTACCAGATAATCTTGGGCCCCGGCAGCAATTAACTCGACAGCCAGTTCTTCGTCATCGGCCGCTGTCAGAATGACGATCGGAATATTTATACAGCAATCTTGCAGTCGGAAAAAAGTATTAAATTTTGGGCTGTCAGGAAGTGAAATATCTAATAAAATTACATCAAAAATTTGCTCCCTTAAAATTTCTATCGCTTCCCGAAAGCGAAATACATTGGTCACATCAATTAAGTGTCCTAGTTGGGGTTCAGACAGGAGTTCTTGAATGAACTCTGCATCTTCGGCACAATCTTCTACTAAAAGAATTTTTAAACCAAGCGTTAAAGTTGACTCAAACACAGATGTCATACCATTTTATATTTTATATTTTTGATTTGAGATTAGGAATGACTGATGACTATCGCAGTTGGGTTCTTGCGTTGAGGGGCATTTTTTTACTGCTATCCTTTTGCTATTTTTTAGTAATTATAAAATCTCAGCAGCGGATGCAGCTACCTAGCTGATGATTGGGGAACTTGAACCGCACGCTTGAGAGTGCGCTGTGTGCTTGCAGACATTGCAGATTTATTGGTAGAATTGAGTTGTTCGCTGCAAGTTTTCCGCCTCGCCCCAAACCTAGTCGCCCAAAACTATCATACTCTTACCCATATTGCAACTCAACTCTATTTTAATTTACAACCTTTGGCAGTGGAATAGCAAGAGGCAAGTCAAAAGAGCGCGGAGTAATCAGGATTTGCATTGCCGATCGCCTTTGAAACTTTAGATTATAAATTGCCGTTTAAAGCTTGCCTCAAGTTGAATTATTTTTGCCAAATGGTATTACTACTAATACCATTTTTTTAAAATCGTGCAACACTCTTCGATCCTCCCTAACCCCCCCAAAACATCGGGGGAAGAATACTGTTGCATTGTTTTTTAAAATTGGTATAAGCTACGATAATTACCGTTGATTTACAAGATATGCTCTGAGATTGTGTCCGGTTCATTGCCCCCCATTAGCGCCTATTTATATTGAGCAATGCAAGTCCTCTCTCGATCGAGTAACCAAGACTTGCATTCCTTGCTACAAATTTAATTACCAACTTAATTATTATTGTCTAACCCGACACAATTTCACTCATTTAAGTCGCTCCATTTTTCTGCGGTTTGGGCAGCACAACTGTAAACACGCTGCCTTGACCGACCTTGCTGCTAATAGCAATCTCACCGTTAAAAGGTTTTAAAAGTTCAATACAAGTATAAAGTCCTAGACCAGTTCCTGTCGGTTCACCTTCCGTTTTTGCCTCGCCTTTAGGCGGCTTCGATGTGTAAAAAGGATCAAAAAGTTTTGGCAAATCTTCAGATGATATGCCGCATCCCGTATCGGCAATATCCATATATATGTTCGAGTCGTCTTGCCGAGTCACGATAGTTATTTCTCTGCTTTTCTTTTCCCACATAGCATCCATTGCATTATTGATTAAATTATAAAATACTTGAGAAAGATAGGAATAAATTAATGGAATGCTGTCAATTTCTTCGTCATAAAAGTATTTTTTTCTAATTTTATTTTTAAAATATAGGTTGCCTTCCAATAGCTGAATTTCTCGCTGCACTAAATCGTTGATATTCACCGGGTGCAAATCTTGCTTTTGCTCGTTGCGGCTTTTCATCATCAGAGTATCCATGATCAGATTGATTTTTGTGACAGCTTGAAAAATATACTTAGTATAATTAAACAGAGAGTCTTCTTGAATTTGTGTGGCTTTTGTTTCAATCAAATCGACGCTAGTCTGAATCACTTGCAGTGGACTTTTGAGGTTGTGAACCATGCCCTGAGTCAAACGTCCGATGATGGCGGTTTTTTCCTGGTCGATCAATTGCTTGGTTTTTTGTTCAACAAGTCTTTCCAGGTTTTGGTTGAGGTGGGCAAGTTCGAGGTTTTTTTCTTCGAGTTTTTTTTGCAAGCTGCGAATTGTCAAGTGGGTTTTAATCCGGCTCAAAACTTCTTCGTGCTGGAAAGGCTTAGTGATGTAGTCAACTGCTCCTGTCTGAAAACCTTTTACTTTATCAGGCGTATCGGAAAGGGCGCTCATAAATATGATGGGAATATCTTGCGTTGACGCGTCTGCTTTCAAACGTCGGCAAGTTTCAAAACCGTCAATTCCTGGCATCATGATATCCAAAAGAATCAAGTCGGGATGGATGTAGTCAATTTGCTCGATCGCACTTTCGCCGTCTAGAGCCACTAATACTTTAAACCCGTAATTCCTTAACAACTCGAAAAGTACGTCAAGATTTGTTTGGTTGTCATCGACAATTTGTATGATGCTTCGTTCGGAATTCTTATCGTTCATATTCAAGGGAAATATTAAAATTTTTGATTTTTGATTGGTGGTTTTTGAGTTTAAATCGGATTTAAGTGATTTTCTGCTGCTCTAGAAATCCGGTTGCTTCATAGATGCCTTTATTTCCAATCACTCTTTTCTTTTCTGGGCGGGCTAGAAGAACCCAACCCTTACTCCCCACAATAAAATTCAACTATGAGTGGAACGGGCCGAAGAGCCCGTTAAGCGAGAATCGTGCAAGATGTGAAACTTAACTGATTATGAGTTGTCGGTTAGTTACAGTCAATTTTAGGACAAATGTTGCTTCAAAAAATCTCGAATTTGCTTGAGCTGAAATCCTTTAGCAAGTTGGCGCAGGTGATGAACGAAAGGCACTAATCTCGGATCGGAATGTTCAAGTTTAGCAGTTTCTTCCAGAATAGCTTCAATATCGCCCATTGCAGCCAATCTTAACAACGCCAAGACTGACTCTGAGGCAGGAGACACCATCGTTGAGTCAGCAGCAGCAATCTCAGAAGATGCTTTGGCAGTTCGATATGTCCGCTTTTTGGTTTGCGATCTTTCTTCGTAAACCCATTCTAGTCTCAAATGCAGGCGCAATAATTCTAAAAGCTCGTTAGTTTGAATCGGCTTCGTGAGAAAATTATCGCAACCTGCAAGTATGCTCTCTTGCTTGCTAGTCTCGTAAACGTTAGCGGACAAAGCAAGGATAACCGTATTTTTTAATTGCGGCAACTGTCGCAGTCGCCTGGTAGCTTCCCAACCGTTCATTACGGGCATCAGCAAATCCATTAAAATTATATCCGGTAGAAATTTTTGTGCTTTGTGCAAGCAGTCTTCGCCGTCTGTAGCTTCTGCAATTTCAAAGCCTAAATGAAAAAGCAGCCTGTGCAACATGGCGCGATTTACTTCGTGATCGTCCACTATTAGCACTTTCCGCTGGGTGCCGGTAAAACCTACAAGCCGCCTTTTTTCTTGTCGGGAGGGGAGTTCGGAATACTGGGCGACTGCTGGCAAGTCTAGATCCAACCAAAATATGCTGCCTTTGCCGGAGGTACTTTGGACGCGAATTTGGCTGCCCATCATTTTGACTAATTTTTGGCTGATGGAAAGTCCCAGTCCCGTACCTTCGACGAAATTGTTACGATCGCCCACTTGATGAAAAGGCAAAAATATTTCTTCTAATTTATTTTGAGAAATGCCAATGCCGGTATCTTCGATTTGAAAGCGAATTTTAGGGGTAGGGGTACGGCCAGTATTGTCTTCTGTTATCCCCTGGCGCGCTTCAGTTGTTCCTAGTCGCGGGATATACATTTGCTGCGCGTCTATATTCGCGGTCAAATCGATTGTTTGAGGGGCAATTTCCGCTGTCAAACTAGAATTCTCGCAATTGCTTTGAGGATAATTATCGGGGAAATTTTCTGCATAACCGACTTTGAATGTAACGCTGCCGCTGTTCGTAAACTTAACGGCATTGCTGAGCAAATTAATCAAAACTTGACGCAACCTTTTTTCGTCTGCCACAATTCCTTCTGGCAGCGCTGACACCTGCTCGTAATTAAAGGCAATTCCTTTTTGAGCAGAGCGCATCTGGAACAAATCAATAATACTTTTAACAAAACTGGAAAAATGCAGGTTTGTCAGAGACAGATCCATTTTACTAGCTTCGATTTTTGAGAGGTCTAAAACATCATTAATCAGCATCAGCAGGTGGTTGCCACACTGGTGAATGTTGTTAAGACTTTCCTGTTGATCGGCGGTAAAGTTTTTATCGACTTTTAGCAGTTGAATGTATCCCAAAATCCCGTTCAAAGGCGTCCGCAATTCGTGGCTCATGTTCGCGAGAAAGTCGCTTTTAGCGCGGTTGGCGGATTCGGCGGCTTCTTTAGCTAATTGCAGGGCGGCTTCTGCAAGTTTGCGATCGGCAATTTCGGTTTGTGCTTGTTCAAATAGCATCGATTGCTGAATGGCGATCGCCAACTGCACCCCCAATTGTTTTAGGCACTCTCCCTCCAATTGTTGCCAGGGACGCGGGCCCGTGCAGTGGTGGGCAATTAACAGCCCCCACAAGTTTTCGCCTTGCAAAATCGGCACTACCAGATTCGCTCTCACGTCTAGCCGAGTCAACAAACCCAAGTGGCAGTCGGCGAGGCCGGCATTGTGAACATCTTCTATGGCTCTAATTCTGCCGTCTTGGTAAAGATGAACGTAGGCTGCCCCGAAACAGGGGTCATAAATTTCCATTCCTACAATTGGTCGAACATTTTCGGCAACCGACTCAACAGCGATAAACCCGCTCCAATCAGGATTGAATTGATAAATAATAGTGCGGTCTACTTGCAAAAAATGACGCACTTCTTCGACTGTTTTGGTGAGAATTTCTTCGAGATTTAGAGAAGACCTTATGCGTTCCAGCATGGCTACTGCCAACTGTTCGCGTTTTAACTTTTGGCGCAAAATTAGTTCGGATTCTTTGCGTTTTGTAATATCAGTAATTACTGCAATTAAGCCGATAAAATTCCCATTAATATCTTGAATACTGTCGGCTCGCACCAGAGCAGTTACTGCTTCGTTGCTCTTAGTTTGCAGTGCAACTTCGCCACACCAAGAGCGACCTTGGCGAATGCTTTTATAGATTTGTTTGTAATTTTTATGCCGGACATAAAACGCAGTCATATCGCCAATATCGTTGAGTTCTTCCACCGTGTAGCCGTAGCGCTGAATAAAGGCTTGATTGTGGTAAATAGACCGCCCTTTCAAGTCGGCGATCGCGATCGCGTCGCTGGTACTTTCGACGGCTTGAGTGACCTGCCGCAAAGCTAATTCTGCTGCTTTGCGATCGCTGATATCCGTCATCGAACCCACCATCCGCAGAGGGTTTCCGGCTTCGTCCCACACTGCTTGAGCGCGGGCGAGCACCCACTTATAGCTACCGTCTTTGCACTGCAAGCGGTATTCGGCCGCGTAATGGGGGGTTTGCCGATCGAGATAAGCTTGGATCGCTGCTTGCACTCGCGAGCGATCGTCTGGATGGATGCGATCGATCGATGCGCTGTTGGTGCTGTCGATTTCGCCGTCTGTGTAACCGATAATTTCTTGCCAGCGCGCCGAGCGAAAAGCTTCATTTGTTTGAAGATTCAGATCCCAAATTCCGTCTTGATTGCCTTTAAGAACTAACTGCCAGCGTTCTTCACTTTTACGCAATTCTTCTTCGGCTTGTTTGCGCTGAATATGATCGCCCAACTGAGTCGCTACAGCCTTGACCAACTCTACTATACGCGGTTCCATAATCGAGCGGTCGCGCTTGCAGAATACTAAAACTGCCAGCACCTTTGAACTAGCGTGAATTGGCACTCCGAAACAAGCTTTCAATCCGACTGATTTCGCCATTTGCGATCGGGCAAAAAGATGATTTTTGGCTAAAGAAATATCTTCAATCCATTCTACATTTCTGGTTGACCAAATCCGTCCAGGTACTGCCACTCCGGCGGCGAATCTAATTTTTTTACTTTCGCGGCCGAACGTATCTAAATCGCGATCGCTAGCGTACCAAGTTTCGCTGTGTTCCAAACAAGTACCGTTAGCACTCGGTATCCAAGCTTCCGCAAAATTCCAGCCGATCGCATTACACAGCAACCGCAGGATATGTGGGAGGGCGCTGTGAAAATCAGCAGACTGACTAATGGCTTGAGTTGCTGCCAGCAACAGCTTTATTTCATCTTCTGCTTGCTTGCTTTCTGTAATATCAGTTGCCGTGCCGAGAATTTGTTTTAACTTACCGTCTGCTGTTTTTGCAAATACAGTATCTCGGCTGACCATCCAGCGCCAAGAACCATCCTTGTGCCTAATTCTGTATTCAATTTCAAAGATATCCCCTTCGCTGCCTGTTTCGACTTGCTGTAAATAATCAGGCATTTTGATGGAATTTTCGGGGTGGATTAAAGTTGACATCATCCACGGCCCCATTGCCTGAATCTCCTCTACTGTATAACCAAGAATGTGGTATATAGAAGCGTTACCATAGATATTTTTTTTTTCAATTAAGTCACAAACATACAAAATATTAGGACTTGCCCCAGCAATTTGTTGAATGAATCGCTGGCTTTCTCGCAGTGCTGCTTCTGCTTGTTTTCTTTGGGAAATATCGCGAGCAACGCAAATAATTTCTCCGCCCGCTAGCATTGTCAGCGAGATATCTAGAGGAACTTTCGAGCCGTCGCGGCGGCATCCTACTGCTTCGGTCATGTACCAACCTTTCTGCAATAAACTAGGCACAATTTCTTGCTCAAACCTTTGCAGTTCTGCACCGTCGTAGAATACTTTCCAACTTTTGCCTAACAGTTCTTCAAAAGAGTCGTAACCGTAGATTTTTAGTCGGGCTGCGTTGCAATAAATCAAAAGTCCGTCGGTATCGACTATGGCGATACCTTCAGAAGCAGCAGCCATTGCTGCTGCTTGCCTGTGGAGTTTTGACTCAAAACGTTTGCGATTGGTGATGTCGCGGACGATCGCGATAATTTCGTCATCGGTGCAGAAAACAATTCTCGCTTCAAAATCGTACAGTTCATCATTAACGGGCATTTGATATTCTACAACTTGAATATCGTCGGTGGCGATCGCTTGTTGATGACCAGACAATATTTTGTTAGCAAAAGCAGCCGGCAATATGTCTTGTGCTTTTTTGCCGATTAGTGCTGTTTGTGGTAGGATATTATCAAAATCTTTAGCAGGTTTGAAGTCTACAAAAGTGCCGTCTGCCCGACAGCGAAATATCATGTCTGGTATCGCATTTAAAAGAGCGCGGTTGGTGGCTTCGCTCTTACGCAATTCAGCTTCAGCTTGCTTGCTAAATGTAACGTCGCGAGCCACCGCATAAATCAAACCTTCTTCTGCAAACGGCGATGCTGTCCACGACAGCCATTTATAAGTACCATCACGGCAAAGATAGCGGTTTTCTAAGCTAATAACCGGGTGGCTTTTTTTAAGTTTTTCTAATTCCGCTACAGTAATTTCTAGGTCTTCTGGATGGACTAATTCTATCAAAGGTTTGGCTGAGATTTCATCGCTGCTATAACCCAATACATTTGACCAAGCGGGGTTTAAGCGTTTGAAATAGCCGTCAAAACCTGCAATGCAAAGTAAATCCAGCGAGAGATTAAAAAATCGATCCCGGTCTTGCTGGGTTTGTTTCAATTCCGTAACATCCATCACTAAACCGTCCCAAACTATATCGCCGTTTGCTTGCTTTTCTGGCTTCGACGCGCCTTGAAGCCATTTCACTCGATCTCCCATAACTTGCCGCCACTGGTGTTGCCAAGGTTGCTGAGTCGCCGCTGAAGTTGCGATAGATCGCTGCAAGTCTGAGATGTCGTCTGGGTGAACTGTTGCAAAAGCCAAACTGGCATTTTCTTCTATTTCTTCTGGCTTTAAATTGTATATCTGCCAACTGCCAGAAGAAACGTAAGTAAAAGATGTTTTACCATCTACATAAAGCCGATATTGATAAATCATTCCCGGCACGTTGTCCGTCATTATTTGAAATCGAGCTTCGCTTTCCTGCAACGCAATTTGCTGGCGTTTGTATTCGGTCACATCTCGCATTGTTCCGACCAACATTTTAGTTCCATCGGCTTTTTTAAATACTGTTTTTTTAGTAGATATAATGCGTTCTTGACCACCGCTATCTGTAAAAATTTCTTCTGTTTCCTGAGCAAGACTTCTTTGCAATACTTGCTCGTCTTGTTGCCCAAAAAAAGCCGCTTGTGCTGAGGGCAAATAATCGTATCCTGACTGGCCAATCAGTTCCGATCGCCTTTTTCCTATCAAATTGCAAAAAGCATCGTTTACAACGATCCATTTGTGCTGCTCATCTTTGACAAAAATTGGATCGGGAGTAGAATTTATCGTGTGATTTAAAAACTCTTCTGATGCTTTTAATTGAGCTTCGTAACGGTAGCGATCGCTCACGTCCAAGACTACTTTAATCAGGCGGTCTATCGAGCCGTCTAGGGCGCGGATACAGCGAAGGTAAACTCTAGTATAAACGGTTATTCCATCTTTTCTGCGCCACCTTTGGTCTAAAACATAGCCTTCACTCTGCCCTGCCAAAATTTTATTTAACTGCTCTAAACTCGACTGCAAGTCTTCAGGAAAAACCCACATTTCCCAATTCTCATGCCAAAAATCCTCGCGATCGTATCCCAGCAAATCGCACAAAGCATCGTTCACTTCCAACCACTCGCATTTTTCTGGTGCTGAGGGAGAACTCGGAGGAGCAAGAATGGCAATTCCGACGAGAGAATTCTCGACTACCGAGCGATATTTTTCTTCGCTTTTTCGTAAAGCTTCTTGGTTGTGCTGTCGCTCGACTGCGTAGCGAAGCGATCTAATTAACACTTCGCTGTCAATTTTTCGCTTGACTAGATAATCTTGAGCTCCGGCTTGGATTGACTGCACGGCAAGCTCTTCATCATTGCGGGCTGTCAGTACCACAATCGGAGTATTTAGGCTATATTCTTGTATTTTGACAATTGTATTTAAGTCTTGGCTGTCTGGCAGCGAAAGGTCGAGTAAAATCACATCAAAATGTTCGCTGACCAAAAGTTCCTGCGCTTTGCTGAGACGATCCGTACAACTTACTGATAGCCTTTGGGGTTCGGCTCTGCTGACATTTGTTTCTAATAATAATTCTTCAATCAGATCGGCTTCTGCTTGATTGTCTTCGATCAGAAGAACTTTAAAGCCGTTTCGCTTTGCGGGTGGGCTCAAAACTGATATCATATACCTTTTTTTTGTCGTAAGGCAGTTTAGCCAACTATTATAGCATATAAAGAATTGTCAACCACAAATCCCACCACTCCAAGTTAAAAACTCTGTGGTTCAACAATTACAATCCACTCTATGCGACTGTGTTTTTGCTCTAAGTAGATCCACGCAATCAGAGGCAAAAATTTTATGGTTTTTAGAAGCTAGGTTTCAGGAGGAAATTGAGCTGCTGGGTGTTTTTTTTTTTTGGCGATCGCCCCTGTCACCCGATTTTAGATTTTAGATTTTAGATTTTAGATTTACTCCACAGATGAACCGGGGAGGTTGAACTAGAATCTCCTATTTTGGGTGACTCACGACTCCTGTCGGAAAGTAAGTATCGGTTTTTGGGCCGGGTCAGCCGATCGCGCGATCGAACCCCACCGTCTCTTGCCCTTGGATTCCGCTACCAACACAATCCCAGCGATATCCCCGCACCAATGAGCGCTCCACGCCAAAAAAGCGGTGGGAACTATCTTCGCTATTCATATTTTTACTACTTCTTTTATCATACCTTACATAAACTAATTACTAAAATTTCTTTACTTTTTGCAATCAAATAAAAAATCTCCACAGGCCTTGCTATTTAGCCAAAAAGTGATAATCTTGAAATAGAGGCAATCGAAAACTCGGTTGATACAGCCTAGGAAAAATCTGATAATTTTGGTAAAAATTGAAATTCCCAATAAACAGTCTGGTATTTCCTGTCCTTGGACAGAACTGAGATGAAGTTGAGAGGAAAAAAGTAATGCTGGAAAACTTAGCAAGTGAACAAAAACCTAGTTTAATTCCCAAAGAAAAAGCTTTAGTATTGTTGTTTGATGAAGTCGGCATCGCCGACATCCCATTAGTAGGCGGTAAAAATGCTTCTTTGGGCGAAATGATTCAACAGTTAACCAGCCAAGGAGTCAGAGTTCCCAACGGATTTGCAACTACAGCCCACGCCTACCGGTACTTCATCCAGTCAGCGGGTTTAGAAGCTAAATTGCGCGAAATTTTTGCCGATTTAGACGTAGAAGATCTGCAGAACCTGCGACAAAAAGGCAAGCAAGCGCGGGCACTGATTCTCGACACACCATTTCCGCGAGAACTCCAAGCGGCGATCGCCGATGCTTACGAAAAATTGTGCGATCGCTACGGCGACAGTACAGACGTAGCAGTGCGTTCCTCCGCCACCGCCGAAGACTTACCAGACGCCAGTTTCGCGGGACAGCAAGAAACCTACCTCAACGTCCAAGCTTGCGCTGGCGTCCTCGAATGCTGTCACAAATGCTTTGCTTCCACATTCACCGATCGCGCGATTTCCTACCGCCAACAGCGCGGTTTCGACCACTTTGAAGTCGCCCTATCAGTCGGCGTCCAAAAAATGGTGCGATCGGACTTAGCATCCTCCGGCGTCATGTTCAGCATCGACACCGAAACCGGATTCAAAAACGCCGTATTAGTCACCGCCGCCTACGGATTAGGCGAAAACGTCGTCCAAGGAACCGTCAACCCCGACGAATACTTCGTCTTTAAACCAACCTTAAAACAAGGTTTTCGTCCGATTTTAGACAAACGCCTCGGCAGCAAAACACTCAAAATGGTGTACGATATCGGCGGTTCTAAATACACCAAAAACGTCTCCGTCATCGCAGCAGAAAAAAATAAATTTGCCATCCAAGATGATGAAATCCTGCAACTAGCCAAATGGGCCGCAGTCATCGAAGAACACTACTCCAAAGTGCGCGGGACTTATACCCCGATGGACATTGAGTGGGCAAAAGACGGAAATACCGGCGAATTGTTTATTGTCCAAGCGCGACCCGAAACAGTACAATCTCAAAAGTCTGCTAAAGTTTTGCGAAACTACAAATTGCAAGGCAGCAGTGCAGTTTTAGCAAAAGGACGCGCCGTTGGCGAATCAATCGGACAAGGAAAAGCCCGCGTGATTTTAGATGTGCACAGAATCGCTGAATTTCAATCAGGAGAAGTTTTAGTTACCAACAAAACAGACCCGGATTGGGAACCGATTATGAAAAAAGCAAGTGCGATCGTCACCAATTCCGGCGGCCGTACTTGTCACGCCGCCATCATCGCCAGAGAAATGGGAATTCCCGCCATTGTCGGCACCGGCGAGGCAACCCAAATCTTGAAAAACGGGCAAGAAATCACTGTTTCTTGTTCCGAAGGAGATGAAGGCAAAGTTTATGCCGGTTTGCTTCCTTTTGAAATTCAAGAAACTGCGATCGAGAATTTACCCCGCACCCGCACTCAAATTTTAATGAATGTCGGGAACCCAGAAGAAGCCTTTGGTTTATCAGCAATTCCTTGCGACGGCGTAGGCTTAGCGCGGTTGGAATTCATCATTGCCAATCACATTAAAGCACACCCGCTGGCCCTAATTCACTTTGACGAATTGGTAGATGAATCAGTCAAAGAAGAAATTGCCGAACTGACAGCACTTTACCAACACAAACCCGATTTCTTCACCGACAAACTAGCCCACGGAATTGCCACAATTGCCGCCGCCTTTTATCCAAATCCAGTTATCGTGCGGATGAGCGATTTCAAGAGCAATGAATATGCTAATCTTTTGGGAGGGCGACAGTTTGAACCCAAGGAAGAAAACCCGATGATCGGGTGGCGCGGCGCCTCTCGCTATTACGACCCCAATTACCGCGAAGCTTACGCTTTGGAATGCAAAGCATTAAAGCGAGTTCGCGACGAAATGGGCTTGACAAATGTGATTCCGATGATTCCGTTTTGTCGCACCCCAGAGGAAGGGCGAAAAGTGTTGGCCGAGATGGCAAAACACGGTTTAGTCAAGGGCGAGAACGGCTTGCAAGTGTATGTGATGTGCGAATTGCCGAGCAATGTCATATTTGCTGACGAATTTGCCCAAGTTTTTGACGGATTCTCGATCGGCTCTAACGATTTAACTCAGCTAACATTAGGATTAGACCGGGATTCTGCTTTAGTCGCGCACATCTTTGACGAACGCAATGAAGCTGTCAAGCGCATGGTAGCAATTGCCATTAAAGCCGCCAAGAAGTACGATCGCAAGATTGGGATTTGCGGTCAAGCGCCCAGCGATTATCCTGAGTTTGCTCGTTTCTTGGTTGAGTTGGGAATTGATTCAATTAGTTTGAATCCCGATTCAGTTTTGAAGACTTTGTTAGATGTTGCTAAGGTGGAAGGTGCGGGTTCGCTGATGGATTTAGCGGGGGATATTGCTAAGGTTTAACCGTTTTTCTTTTTGAGAGCAACCGGGTTTCTCAAAAAGTTTGTGGGATGGGCGGGACGCCCGTCTTTTTTGGACGGGCGTCCCGCCCATCCCACAATAACAGTTAAAATTGGGCGTTGCTTAATACAGGGATGAATTGAATAGTTCGGAATTGCCATCAGCCAAGTATGGTGAGTTTTGTAACTTCCGACAAAATTTGGTTCATACCGTTAAGGAATGAGAATTAAATAACTTCCACAAGTTTGTGGGATGGGCGTCCCGCCCGTCCAAAAAAGACGGGCGTCCCGCCCATCCCACAATAACAGTTAAAATTGTAAGTTATTTAATTCGCGATCCTAATCAGCAACGCCTGAAATTGTAAGTTATTTAATTCGCCCTCCTCAGCAGCCAGCTAACGGTTAACACACGGGCGGCATAGTTTGAGAATTTATCGGGAACTTTTTTTATTTAAAACCGTCTTTTCGGGATAATTTTCTGTTGCCATCGCCTAAATTAAAACAAAAATTCTCCACATAAGCTCTGAAAATGTGCTAACTGCTCTCCTGATTATTTTCATAGGTTTAGCTCCGTCGCTGCTGTCTTTGTGGGTGATGCGCTCGCAATCGATCCAAGCCCGCGACAGAATTGCAGCGGCCAGACTTGCGGTAGCGAATAGACCCATGCGAACTCAACTACCAACTGCCGATCGCACTTACATACAAAGCCTCGGTTATTCGATCGGCGATATCACTTGTGAGTATAACGCCCGCTCTCATTACATTCGCTGCGCGGTCAATCCTTCCGGGCCCTGTCAAGATTGTCGGTACTATCAAGCCAAAACTCTTGACGTTCGAGATCAAAAGATATAGCTTATATTGGTGCTTGTATCTACGCCTATTTGCGGATCTAATAATCCATGAGTTAAGATATACTTAGGTATAAGCATTATTGTTGAAGCTTGTTTTGGACGACCCACGCCCAAACTCAGCAGTTAAAACCTAATCGAGCATTATCGCTTGGTTGCAGTTGCCATAACTGGCAGATTGCGTTCCGTGTTTTTCTAGTTGAGGATTTACGATCGGAAACGAAGTTTAGATGATAAATTTTGGTGAGGCGGCGAGAAATCTAGGCATAAATTGCGTTTCTAATCTCTTGGGCGTAACTCTTGCAGTTAAGAAACTTAGCCAACAAAAAGCGTAAATAGCGCGGGCGCAAATCTCCAAATCAGTTTCTCCAAAACATCATGAAAAGTTCTGCACGACAGATTGTCCCGATCGTCGATCTTAAACAGAAACCAGCTCGAAGACTCGCTTGTTGACAGTTTGAGAAGCTGCTTGCGGGCAGCACTAATCTGTTGAGTGCGATCGTAGCTTTCTCAGTCTCAAACCTAGATTGCTATCTCCAGACTCCAAGTCATGAATTTTTAAGACGCTTCGTCAAAACAGGGTATGCCGATTTCAATTGAATCTCATATGTTGCACCATTTTCAAGAATAGGCTTTCTGGCCTGTTCCACAACAAGTGAATTTTCTTGTGGGCTGGGCAGGAGAACCCACCCCTAGAATGGTTATTGAAAATGGTACAAGATTTCAGTTGAATGACACTTCGGGCACGGTCGGCATAATTATGTGACGGCTATCACTCCCTAGTTAATGTCTAGTTGCTATTGCGAACGGGGTTTGCGCGTCAAAACAAAAGAAATCGAGTTTTTTACCGGGAGCGAAGGCTGCTACCTGTGTCTTTTCGTCAATCAAACCTGTTTATTAGTCCAGAAATAGTGAAAATTCTTGACCAATTAAAGTGCATTAGACGAGAAGAGAGAAAACCTCATCAAGTAAATTTTTGAGAAATCCTGTTATTATCTACTGCGCCATGTAAGAGACAGGCGTGTAACAGATACACTCGCTAACAGAAAAGAAAAAGGCAGAAAGCAAAATATCACCCGACAGAGAAGTTATTGCGATTTAAACCCCAAATCCTCAGCGCTTCTGCAGGCGATACTTGCAATAGTATCAAATATCAATATAGCACTGCTTTGTGCTGAGTAAAATTTGCTTTTTGCTCTCGCTCGAAGTCAAGCTGCAGAGCTTATTGCTCTGCAATTAAACCTTGTCCACAGGTGATAATTATCATCTGGAAATGGGTACATTATCTACAATTCGCAAACAAATTTGACCATGCCAAGCATCTGCAACAAACCAATTTTTATGAGGCCAATAATATGTGACCCCACCGCAATGATTGCGGGCGGAAACTCCCGAACCACAGCAACTTATCATCAGAAAAAACCAATAAAACAAATAAAAATAGAGGAGTGTTTTTTGTCCCAGAAACTCCGTGGCGGCAGGGAAATTGGGCATCCCCACAGAGAATTTTTGCGATCGACTGTAGGGGCAAACCCCCCGTGGTTGCCCCCTCGGACTGTAAAAAATGTACTGTTCCTCGATGCTGGGGTAGAGAAGTTCGACAGCTTGGCAAGAGGAGCAACAGCCAATACAGAGGTATTTGTATTGGACTCGACACGGGATGGAGTCGAGCAAATTACTAGAATTTTGGCTAATTGCAGCGATTTAGACAGTCTTCAGATAGTTTCTCACGGTCGAGAAGCTGCTTTGCAGCTAGGGTCGATCGAACTCTGCAACGACAACCTACAAACCTACAGCCATTCGTTACACCAGTGGAGAAAAGCCCTCAGCGAGAGAGGAGATATCTTGTTATTCGGGTGCAGCGTCGCAGCGGGGGAAAGCGGCGAGGCCTTCGTGCGGCAGCTAAGCTGGATGGTCGGTGCAGATATTGCAGCTTCCGACAACTTGACGGGGAGTGCGGCCCTCGGCGGCGACTGGGAATTAAAATTTGCGATCGGGGAAATAAAGGCGAGAATCGCCATTGAAAAAAAAGTCCTCGAAGCCTACCCTTACGCCCTCGGCACATTAGTTAACGAAACTTTCAAAAACTCCACAGTTAGAGGGCCTTGGATTTACGGGGGAAATGACGGGGCACTGTTCGATCCCAGCAGCAACGATCCAGCAGCCGATCAACTTATCCCCGGTATTACCGGAGGCACAGTATCCGGCGTACTTCCGGCTTTGGGCGGTTCGAGTCCCGGCGATGGCGCTCTGCGATTAACTCCAGCAGTAAACCTTCGGGAAGCCTTCGTCATCTACAACAACCCCATTCCTTCAACCGACGGTATCAGAGTCCAGTTTGATTTTTATTCTTACGGTTCAAGGGAGCAAGCTAATGCTCCGCAATCATTTATTAGCCCTCAGCCAGGGGACGGGCTGGGTTTCTTCTTGATTGACGGCACTGTTAGCCCAACAAGGACTGGGGGTTATGGCGGTTCTGTCGCTTACGCTCCACGAACGGGTATACCCGGTATTGAGGGAGGTTATTTAGGCATTGGGCTTGACGAGTTTGGCAATTTTTCAACATCCACAGAAGGGCGGTCGGGTCCTGAGCCACCTCCGATTCCGGGTTCTTCTATTGGTTCTTTCAGACCAGATTCGGTGACTGTTAGAGGAAATCAAGCCAACGGTTATCGGTTTTTAACAAATGCGATCGTTCCTTTCGGCATCGATAACATTCCTACGAGCATTGACTTTAGTGGCCCTCAACCAGGCGCCAGTTTTAACTTCAGCAATACGTTCACGAGCGATCGCAATTTAGCGAAAAGATCCGTTCAAATTACACTGAATCCATCTAACGATCCGGTCAATCCCTCTCGCCTCACCGTGGCCTTCGATGAAAATTTCGACGACATCTACGAAACTACATTGATCGACATCCCCAACTTAGCAACCGCAAACGGCCCGGTACCGCCAATTTTCAAATTTGGTTTTGGCAGTTCCACAGGAAGCGCCAACAACATTCACGAACTTCAAAACCTGGTAGTTGAAACTATCAATCCTCCCAGTATCGCCGCAGAGGTTGCCACGATTAAGACCGGCCCGCAGTTCGTCAAGCCCGGAAGCAGCATTACCTACACGATTACCACTGTAAACAGGGGGCCAGCGCCCGCTACAAATGTCCTGATTCAAGACGAAATACCTTTTGAAATGCTTCGTCCGGGGGGATTGCCGCCAATTCTCACTGCCTCCAACAATGGCACTTATGTGAACGAAACGAAAGCTGTCACCTGGCCGTTAATTCCGGTTCTCAATGCGGGTGAGACTCTGACTTACACCCTGACTATTGATTTGCCGCCCGGTTTAACCAGCGGTAGCAGTTTTGCCAACGTTGCATTCAGCACTAGCTCGACTTTCGACCCCGATCTGGGCAACAACAGCGGTATACTCGCGCCAGGGCAAATCGAGGGGCCGGGTGTAGTCTTTACCACAGTTGTCGATACAGTCGCAGATTTAGTGACTACCAAAAGTGGCCCTGTGACTACTTCGGCCGGGTCAAGCGTCGCCTACACATTGACTACGACTAACATGGGGCCAGACCCCGCTGCCAATGTGACCGTCACGGACAGCATTATTCCGGGTTTAACAGGAGTCAGCGTATCGGATGGGGGGAGTTACGACCCAGTTTCCGGCATTGTCACCTTCCCAGCACTGACAACCCTGGCAAATGCGGCTACTGCGACCCGCACCGTCAGTTTCGTTGCCCCTGCCACCCTTACCGCCATCAGCAACACGGCCCGGAGTAGCGCAGCGACTTTCGATCCGATCGCCACTAACAACAACGGGTCGGCGACCAACAAAGACGGCACTCCCACTAACTCTACGGTTACGACAAGTATTGCGCCCAACGCGGATCTTGTTACCACGAAAACCGGATCTACGAGTGCCCAGGCCGGTAGTTCGGTCAGCTATACGATCGCCACAGTCAACTTAGGGCCGAGTCCTGCAGAAGCTGTAACCATCACTGACAGCATAGTTCCCGGCTTAACCGGAGTCACGGCATCTAACGGCGGCGTGTACGACCCAGTGACAGGCATTGTCACTTTCGATCCCGTGGCAATAGCCCATAAGGAGACGGTGACGCGGACGGTCGAATTCACAGTACCGCCCACCCTAACTTCCATCAGCAACACGGCAAGAAGTACCTCCATCACTCCCGACTCCACTCCGGCCAACAACAACGGTACAAACCCCAACGCCACCGTCATTACCTCGATCGATGCTGTGGCCGATATTGTCACCCAAAAAACGGCTCCGGCCAGCATCGAGGTGGGCGACACGCTACTTTATACAATTACTACTACCAACAACGGGCCTAGTCCCGCGACCAACGTAGTCATCACCGACAGCCTAATTCCCGGCTTAACTAATGTCAGAGTGTCCGATGGCGGAACCTACAATGCTGCCACAGGGGCGATCGATTTCCCAGCGATCGCGACTTTAGCCAGCGGCAGCAGCGTCACCCGATCCCTGCTTTTTGTACCGCCGCCTACCCTGACGAGCATCACCAATATTGTATTGAGTCGAGCGGACACTTTTGACCCGGACTTAAGCAACAACGACGGCTCGACAGTCGCATTGCCCGGTCAGGCGGGGGGGCGAGTCGTTACTGCGATCGAGGCAGCCCGCGCCGACCTGGTTACGTCCAAGAGCGGTCTCACATCTGCTCCTGCTGGTAGTTCCGTGACTTATACTATAACTACCGCCAACAATGGGCCGAATGCTGCTGAAAACGTAGTGATTACAGACAGCATCATTCCCGGTTTAACGGGAGTCAGCGCATCCGATAACGGCACTTACGACCCAGTGACAGGGGTTGTCACCTTCCCAACAATTCGCAGTTTGACTAGCGGCAGCAACATCAACCGCGAGGTAACAGTAGTCATTCCAGCGATCGGCACCATTAGCAATACTTCCCAGAGTCGATCGACCACTTTCGATCCAGACCCCAGCAATAACAACGGTTCCGAGTCCAGAGCCACTGTCACCACCGCCATTTTACTCGCTCCGCCTTCACCCAACAAGCTTCCCTCAGCCGACAGCAGCAATGTGGCGATCGGGCCCAACAGCGTTGTCCAAATTAGCGGGCTCGGAGGCAGAGACTCAGACGGCACAGTGGTTGCATTCACCATCAGCACCCTGCCGCCGGCAAATCAAGGCATCCTGTTCTTGGGCGACCCCGCAACCGGGGGAGTCGCCGTCACGGCAGGTCAAACCCTGACAGCCGAGCAAATGACGCAGTTATTCTTCGAGTCGGCCGGCAATTTCACAGGGGCTAACTTTACCTACAGCAGCAGGGACAATCTCGGTGGCATCAGTCCTGCAGCCACCGTTTCTCTGGTCTCACTAGCGTTCAACTACCCGCCGGTACCGACAAACTTCAGCAAGACACTGGCGCCAAACAGCACAGTCAACCTCACCGGGCTCACGGCAAAAGACCTCGACGACTCGATCGAATTCTTCACTATCAACACCCTGCCGACAGCAAATCAAGGCGTCCTGTTCTTGGGCGACCCCAGCCAGGGAATCCGGGTCACGGCAGGCCAAAGACTTAGCGCCACTCAAATCAGCCAGTTATTCTTCCAAACAACCAGCGAATTCACAGCCGCCAACTTTACCTACAGCGCCACAGACAGCCGTGGCGCCATTAGTCGGGCCCCCGCTACAGCCTCCCTGCTAGCACTATTACCTCCCACCGACGAGCCACCCGTCGCCAACAACTCCAGCGTCGCTTTGTTGGTGGAAACAACCGCGAACATCCCCGGACTCGGAGGAACCGACCCAGACGGGACGGTGGTTTCCTTTACGGTAAACACCTTGCCACCAGCCAATGAAGGCACGCTGTTCTTGGGCGACCCCAGCCAAGGAGTGCGGGTCACGGCAGGTCAAACCCTTACAGCCGAGCAAATTACCCAGTTGTTCTTCCAAGCGTCCGGCAATTTCACAGGGGCAAACTTCACCTACAGCGCTACAGATAACCTCGGCGCTACCAGTGCCGCAGTCGCCACTGTCTCTCTCATTCCCCTTAAGGAACCGATACCCGTGCCGACACCCGCGCCGATACCCGTGCCGACACCACCAACACCGACACCCGCGCCGGAACCGACACCACCAACACCGACACCCACACCACCAACACCCACACCCGCGCCGATACCGGTGCCGATACCACCAACACCGACACCCGCGCCGATACCGGTGCCGATACCGGTGCCGACACCACCAACACCGACACCCGCGCCGGAACCAACACCAACACCCGCGCCGGAACCGACACCAACACCCGCGCCGGAACCAACACCAACACCCGCGCCGGAACGAACACCAACACCCGCGCCGGAACCAACACCAACACCACCAACACCTGCAGCGGAACCAACACCGGCAGCGGAACCAACACCCGCGCCCGTCCCCGCGCCAGAATCAACACCCGCGCCCGTCCCCGCGCCAGAACCAACACCACCAACACCACCCACACCCACACCCACACCACCCACACCCACACCACCCGTCCCAACACCAACACCAGCCCCAGAACCAACCCCCATATTCAACCCAGTACCCGAAC